>DATLTB010000108.1:0-29688 GCA_035533815.1 Chitinophagaceae bacterium | reverse complement strand
TACTTCTTTGGCTGCAGGGGTTCCAGTGCTTTTTTCGGATACAGATTTATATAATGCATCCGGAATGGTATCTTTGGGCAGTTCTGAGACATTAATTTTTTCGGATGCAAAAAGTACTCCTCGTCCATCCCTCTGATAATGTACTGGTAGCGTTGACTGACCTTCACCGGGATGAGGAGATCAGGATTAATGGGGAAACCATTCATTTGTTGAATAATGTTCCTGCCAAGCATAAGTTCCTGTTGAAATCCCTGGAACCAGGAGAAGGAGTATACATGTATGGGGTTTTAGTGGCTGAAGCCCTCATCGCCTTGTCGCGGGGTGCGATCCTGTCGACAGCCAATATCCGGCATGCAGCCAATTCCCAATATAAAAAGAGCCGGCAATCCGAATGGCATCCTCCGGATGTTTCCCGTTGGCGGCAGCGGACCTTCAATGGATATGTGCGCAGTGACTCAAGAGTAGGCACCATGAATTACTGGCTGTTCATTCCTACTGTATTTTGTGAGAACAGGAATATGGATTTCATCCGGGATGCATTAACCCGGGAACTGGGTTATGGAACTTCAGAAAAATATCAGCGGCAGACCCGGGAAATGGTTTCCTGGTACCGCAACGGCAAGTCATTACAGGATCTGGATATCTCCCAACTGCTGGAACAGGAGGATACCCTGACGGCAAACCGGGTGTTCCCCCAGATAGATGGCATTAAATTCCTGAATCATGAAGGAGGCTGCGGTTGCAACTACCAGGATTCTGATACCCTGGGCAAGCTGCTGGCTGCCTATGCCGATCATCCTAATGTGGCCGGGGTCACGGTGCTTAGCCTGGGTTGCCAGCACCTGCAGACTTCCCTGTTCAGGAAATTCCTGTTCGACAGGAATCCGGCATTTGACAAGCCATTATACTTTTTTGAACAACAACAATATGGGCAACAGGATATGATGCTGGGAGATGCCATCCGAAAAACCTTTGAGGGTCTTATGCTGGCCAATGAGGTCCGGCGAAAGCCAGCCCCGCTCAGCAAACTATGCGTGGGCGTGAAATGCGGGGGATCCGATGGTTTTTCAGGCATTTCTGCCAATCCGGCAGTAGGATGGGCAGCCGATCTGCTGATCAGCCTGGGGGGGTCAGTTATCCTGGCGGAGTTTCCGGAACTCTGCGGGGTGGAACAGGAACTGGTGGACCGGTGCATGAATCAGGAGCTGGCAGAGAAATTCAGCAGCCTGATGAGGGAATACCAGGAACAGGCTAAAAGGGCAGGATCCGGATTCGAAAAGAATCCTTCACCGGGCAATATCCGGGATGGACTGATCACGGATGCCATGAAATCTGCCGGTGCTGCCAGAAAGGGGGGCACGTCCCCCATTACAGGAGTTCTTGACTATACCGAACCGGTGAGGGAAGCAGGCTTGCACTTGCTTTGCACGCCTGGAAATGATGTGGAAGCTACTACGGGGAAAGCAGCTTCCGGGGCCACCCTGATCCTTTTTACCACCGGTCTGGGAACGCCAACCGGCAACCCCATCTGTCCCACTATAAAGATTTCCACCAATAAAACTTTAGCCACCAAGATGGCTGATATTATTGATATTGACTGCGGGGGCATTATTACCGGGGAAAAAACCATCCAGCAATCCGGTGAAGAAATCCTGGAATATTGCATCCAGGTTGCGAGTGGTCTCATAGTCCCCAAGGCCGTACAGCGGGGGCAGGACGATTTTATTCCCTGGAAAAGGGGAGTTTCCCTCTGATGGTTTGATCAGTTGTACACTTTCACGATGAAAATGTAATCTTCCAGTTTTTTAATCTGGTCAACCCGGCTGAGGTGATCCAGGGGCGTCTGTTTTACCATGGGAACTTTCATCAATGTATCGGTATCCAGGCTGTCCAGCAGATTATTGAGCAATACAGATTTCACGGCAAAGGCAATATCATTGGAGGGAGTTTGTTTTCCACTGACAATTCCCACCACATTACCCCGATTATCCAGTAAAGGTCCTCCGCTGTTGCCCGGATTGACATTGAGGGTGACCTGATAAGAGCTGGTGTCATCCCGGAAACCTGTTTCAGCACTGATATAGCCTTTCCCATAAACAATATTATTCTTGGGATATCCCAGGGTAAAGACATCCTCTCCCACATCAGCTGTTTTATTGAGCAGCTTATAAGGAAGGAG
This sequence comes from Chitinophagaceae bacterium, assembly GCA_035533815.1. Classification (GTDB taxonomy): domain Bacteria; phylum Bacteroidota; class Bacteroidia; order Chitinophagales; family Chitinophagaceae; genus JANWKA01. The sequence goes on along the minus strand of DATLTB010000108.1, from coordinate 27,509 downwards.
GGGCAACCGGAAGGAAGAATCCATTATTTTCAGTACGGCCAGATCACTGACCGGATCCTGATAAATCAGCTTAACCTTGAACACTTCTCCTTTATCATCCTGAACATATATGGAATCTGCATTTTCCACGACATGGTAGTTGGTAGCCAGCAACCCATTACTGGATACGGCGAATCCAGTCCCTCCGAACGTACCCGGATTGACCGGTGCATTGATCGTTTTAATCGTGTTGATTATGGCATTCTGAGACCTGGTGAGGTTTTCCAGGCTTCGTTTCATTTCCCGGTAACGGACCCCGCTATTATCCTTTTTCAGCATGCCGGAATACCAAAGGGCAGGACCTACGATCAACAGGGCAACCAAGGCGGCGGCGGCCATGGATATCCATAGGGATTTTACATTTCGGATAACGATTGGGGTTGTTCCGGGTTTGAGGGGTTCAGTTCCCAATCGAGTTGTCGGGAGCAGGGATTCCAACCGGTCCATCTTATCAATCAGCAGTCTGCGGTCCTGGTAAGCTTTCAGGATTCCCCTGAATTCCAGCTGTTCATTCACTCTGGCTCGGAACCCGGCATCCTGCAGAAGCAACTGTTCGAAAGCTTCCAGTTCGGATCCTTCCATTTCCTTGTTCAGGTACCGGTCAATTTCATGTAATTCGTGCATGGATTCCTTCATTTCCTTCCTCCTATAATTTAGTGTGTCCGGTAAAAAATATTTTTTTCAACCTCATCAAGCATTTGTATTTCTGATTTTTGGCATTGTCGGAATTGGTATATCCGTATTTTTCCACTATGTCCTGCATGGTCAACCGGTTCAGGTAATAATCTTCCAATATGGTCCGGCAGGGTTCCCCAAGTTGCTCCATGGCTGATTTCATGAGCGTGAACTGCTTGTCTTTCCATAACTGTTCTTCCAGATCGCTGTCCACGGATACCAGGTCTTCAGTTTCCCGTCCAAGCTGGATATTTCGACCTCGCTGCTGCAGTTTCTTCAGCCATAAATGCCGGCAAACCGAATACAAAAAAGTCCTCAAGCGGCAATGCAGTTCGAAGGTACCATCCCTCGATTTTTCATAAATTACAATCACAGCCTCCTGGAAAATATCCCTGGCGTCTTCCTGATTTCCGCTATTTAAGGATACCAGCTGCAGCGCCATGGGATAATATGCTGCATATAAATGTTCCAAAGCTTCCGTAGAATGGGTGGCCAATCCTTTAAGAAGCTGATAATCCGAAATTTCCTCCTTATGATAAAAACTGGTTCCCACTATTTATCCCCTGAGCTGGTTTTGGTAACCCAAAGTAACCAAAAATTTTTCTTACCCTGCGGGTTACCTTTTCCTCCAGCCGGGATTAACCATAAATCGTATTACTTCACATTTAAAAGCTTTTAAAAATGAAAAACGTATTGAAAGTCAGTGTTCTGGCATTGGGTCTGGGCTTTTTTGCCGTTGCCTGCCACAATTCAGGTTCCAGCAGCTCATCCTCCGACAGCACTTCCGTGACCACGGACACCACCACAACAGCACCAGCTGCTGCTCCTATGGACACTTCAAATATGTCCATGGACACCAGCAAGATGGACACCACCAAGCACTAATCAGTTTGGTAAAGGGATTAAGAACCGCAGTTTCGCGAAGCTGCGGTTCTTATTTTTTTAAGGATATCGGGGATTTTTTTAAATAACCGGGGCTATTTTTTGTTTTATTATAGTTTTTTGTTATTTTTGTCCCAATTCTCATTGATTTAATCTAATGACCTTCTGTTTTCCATACGGGAATTATTATTTTACCGGATATCGGCAAAACTGAGGCTTGTTTGCAAATTGATAAAATTGTAAAGGCCTCAGGATAGCACCCGGGGCTTTTTTATTATGCGCCATATCAGCCATACTCTGGATTCAGGATATTTTTATTACTTCTTTTATGACAGGAAGCTGGGGGGTATCTTTGGTATGGTCTGAAAGACAGGTTAACGAAGAGGGCCCCGGAAATCGGGGTTTTTTTATTTTATGACTCTAAGGGAGAAGCCTGGGGAAATAAATATATAAAATTGAAAAAATGAAAATTGCCATTCAGGGTTATGCTGGTTGCTTTCATGAGATTGCTGCCCGGAATTATTTCGGCACCGATATAGAGCCAGTTCCCTGTTCCACTTTCGCGGAACTTATTAACCGGGTCAGGAAAAATGAAGTGGATCATGGGATCATGGCCATAGAAAATTCCATCGCTGGGAGTATCCTTCCCAATTACAGTTTGCTGCAGAAATCAGGCCTTTATGTCAATGGGGAGACTTATCTGCATATCCGCCAGCACCTGATGGGGCTGCCAGGGCAGACGATGGACGATATCCGGGAAGTCCATTCCCATCCTATGGCCCTGCTGCAATGCATGGATTTTCTGAGCCGCCACCCCCGGTTCAGGTTAGTGGAAACTGAAGATACTGCGCTGAGTGCCAAACTGGTTCGGCAAAAACGGATGAAACATACTGCAGCCATAGCGGGGAAGCTGGCCGCTGACCTGTTCAACCTGGAGATACTGGCGGCAAATATCCATACTGAAAAAAAGAATTATACCCGTTTTCTGGCCCTGAGCCGGGAGGAAAAAAGGGTGAAGGAAAAGGAGCCGAACAAATCTTCCATTTATTTCCATACCTCCAATACCCTGGGCAGCCTGGCTGCGGTACTTACCCGGATCGCCGAAGAAGGGATCAATCTATCCAAACTGCAATCTTTCCCAATTCCCGGTTCGGAATGGAAATATTATTTCCATGCCGATATGGAGTTCAGTGCACTGGAGCAGTTTGAAAAAGTGGTCCGGAAGATCAGTCCGCTCACTGCCAGCCTGAAAATCCTGGGGATATATAAAAAGGGTAAGACGATTTGAAAAGTTAAAACCATTGGTCATGACGGAGGTTGCTGGCAGACTGAAACATACGGAGGAGTATTATTTTTCCCGTAAACTCCGGGAAATTGATGAGCTCAACAAGGGGGGGAAAAAAGTGATTAATCTGGGAATAGGCAACCCGGACATGCCCCCTCATCCGCTGGTGATCAGCGAGTTGGCTAAGACAGCTGCCCTGCCTTCCAGCCATGGCTACCAGGGGTACCGGGGCATTCCGGCCCTCAGGGCGGCATTTGCCGGTTTCTATCATAAATACTACGGAGTAGATCTGGAACCGGATACTGAAATCCTCCCCCTGATGGGATCCAAGGAAGGGATCCTTCATGTGAACATGACCTTTTTGGATCAGGGGGATGAAGTCCTGATCCCCAACCCGGGTTATCCCACCTACCGGGCTGCAGCCCAGCTGACCGGGGCGACATGCAGGGAATATGTGCTGGATCCTGCCTTGCATTGGCTCCCCGACCTGGAAAAACTGGAAAGTACGGATCTGTCCCGGGTGAAACTGATGTGGATAAACTATCCGCACATGCCTACCGGGGCTAGTGCGGGGATACCCGTTTTTACCCGGCTGGTGGATTTTGCCCGCAGGCACCAGATCCTCCTTTGCCATGATAACCCGTATAGCTTTATCCTCCAGGATCGTCCTTTAAGCCTGCTGGCAGTTCCGGGAGCCCTGGAGGTAGCCCTTGAGCTCAATTCGCTCAGTAAATCCCACAACATGGCCGGATGGCGGGTGGGGATGCTGGCTGGTTCAGCGCCGCTGGTCCAGGATGTACTTCGCTTCAAGAGCAATATGGATTCCGGCATGTTCCTGCCTGTGCAGTTGGCAGCCACAGTTGCCCTGGGCCTGGGAATGGACTGGTTTGATGAACTGAACCTGACTTACCGGCAAAGAAGGACACTGGTATTTGAATTACTGGACTTCACAGGTTGCCGGTATGATCCAGCGCAATCAGGTCTATTTGTCTGGGCCAGGATACCAGGAGATTATGCCGATGGTTTTGCCTTTAGTGACCATTTGCTGTATGGCGCAGGGGTATTTGTTACACCTGGCGGAATTTTTGGCAGCCAGGGCAACTCCTATATCAGGGTCAGCCTTTGCCGGGAATCAGCCATCCTGGAAGAAAGCATGCAGCGATTGGCCGCACTGAAAAATAAAGGATCCGCAAAATGACAGTAACGATTATCGGTATTGGATTGATCGGGGGTTCCCTGGCGCTTAGCCTGAAAGAGAAAGGCATTGCTGAACGGATCATTGGGGTGGACCGGAACGCAGATAATGGGGCCAAAGCGCTTGAACTGGGATTGGTGGATGAAATCAGCACCCTGGAAAATGCCATGTATCGCTCCCAGCTGGTAATCCTGGCTGTGCCGGTAGATGTGCTGGTGGAATTATTGCCCCGGGTACTGGACCTGACGGGGACCAGGCAGGTAATTGCCGATATGGGTTCAGTCAAGGCGAATATTGCCGCTGCTGTGGACGGCCATCCAATGCGCTCCCGCTATGTTTCCTTACATCCGATGGCAGGAACGGAATACAGCGGACCCGAAGCTGCGGTCCATGACCTGTTTACCGGCAAGACCCTTGTCTTTTGTGATGTGGGGAAAAGCGAACCGGAAGCTGTGTTGCTCCTGGAAGGGATTGCCGACCGGCTGGACATGCGCCGGGTATACCTGGAAACCCAGGAACATGACCTGCATACCGCATACGTATCCCATATTGCGCATATCACCTCCTTTGCCCTGGCCCTGACAGTGCTGGAAAAAGAGAAAGAGGAACAACGGATATTTGAACTGGCCAGCGGGGGTTTTGAATCCACGGTCAGGCTGGCCAAAAGCTCCCCGGACATGTGGGTGCCTATTTTCCGGCAAAATAAACACAATGTGCTCGATGTGCTGGAAGAACATATCCGGCAGCTCAACCGCATGAAGTCCCTGATGGAGCAGGATGATTTTGAACAATTTTACGCCCTGATCGAACAATCCAATAAAATCCGTAAAATCATCAAATGATGGAAAACACGCTTAGCCAGCCGGCCCTGGCAGAAAAACTGGCCGCAAAGCAGCCGATCATCGTATCCGGCCCCTGCAGCGCTGAAACGGAAGAACAGGTGATTTCCACCTGCACCAGGCTGGCCGCCACCGGAAAGGTGGATGTGTTGCGGGCAGGGATCTGGAAACCCCGGACCAAGCCAGGTTCCTTTGAAGGGGTAGGCACCATTGGCCTGACCTGGATGATGAAAGCCAAAGCGTTGACCGGTCTGCTGACCACCGTGGAAGTGGCCACCACCAAGCATGTAGAAGACGCCCTCCACTTCGGGATAGATATCCTGTGGATCGGCGCCCGGACCACGGTCAACCCATTTTCCGTACAGGAACTGGCCAATGCCCTCCGTGGCGTGGATACGACTGTCTGGATTAAAAACCCGATTAATCCTGATTTGGAACTTTGGATCGGGGCAGTGGAGCGCATCCGCAAGGCGGGCATCAAACATATTGGCCTGATTCACCGGGGGTTTTCCAATTACGGGAATACCGAGTTCCGTAATGCCCCCATGTGGCACCTGCCCATAGAATTACGGAGGCGAATGCCTGAAATCCCCATGCTATGCGATCCCAGCCATATCTGCGGGAGAAGGGATATCCTGCAGGAAATTTCCCAGAAGGCCATTGATTTGGGATATGACGGGCTCATGCTGGAAACCCATATTGATCCGGACAAGGCCTGGAGTGATGCCAAGCAGCAGATCACTCCCGAACAGCTGGCAGACCTGCTGAACAAGATCATCTGGAGGCATGAGACCACGGACCAGGAAGAATTCCTGACTGTCCTTTCCAGGCTGAGGGAACAAATCAATCATATCGATGATGAATTGCTTCAGCTCCTGGGGAACCGGATGAAGGTAGCCGAAGAAATCGGTAAATATAAAAAGGAAAATAACATCACCATCCTGCAGACCAACCGGTGGAATGATATCCTGATAAAAGCGATCAAGAACGGAGAGAAACTGGGATTGAGCAAGGATTTTATCCTGAAGTATTTTGATGCGGTCCACCTGGAATCCATCAACCGGCAAAATAAAGTAATGAACAGCTGATCCAAAGTCCAAAAGCATGAAAACAATAACCGGGAAATTTTCCGAAGGAACTACGGATTATCACCTGGGAGAATCACTTTCCCGGCTGTTCAAGTATGCCGATCCAAGCCGGACCGTCATCATCGCCGATGACAGGTTCATGCAATACCATGGGCACCTGCTGGAAAACTGGAAGAAGATCCTGATTCCTTCCGGAGAAGCCCAAAAAAGCCTGACTGGCCTGGAGACAGTGATCGATGAACTGATCCGCCTGCAGGCGGACCGAAGTACCCTGATCCTGGGTGTTGGAGGCGGTGTAATCACCGACCTGGCTGGTTTTGCAGCAGCAGTTTACCTGAGGGGAGTATCCTTTGCTTTTGTCCCCACCACATTACTGGCCCAGGTGGATGCCTCCATTGGGGGTAAGAATGGGATCAATTACAGCTCCTATAAAAATGTCCTTGGCACCATCCGGCAGCCGAAGTTCATCCTGATTGATTTCGACCTGCTGCGGACCTTACCCCAAAGCGAATGGGGAAATGGTTATGCGGAGATCATCAAATATGCCTGCATCCTCGACCCGGATTTATTTGACCTGCTGGAAGCGCATGCCCTCACTCCGGAAGATAAATCCATTGTCCCGGTCCTGGTGGAACGTTCAGTCCTCCATAAGTCTGAGATTGTCGGGGAAGACGAGTTTGAAACCGGGAAAAGACGCTGGTTGAATTTTGGACATACGGTGGGACATGCGGTGGAAAAGGGGAAGGGGATTCCACATGGTCAGGCGGTGGCCATTGGCATGGTCGCTGCGGCCAGGCTTTCCGAACGGCTGACGGGCTTTCCGGAATCCTCCACCGGGCGTTTGATCCGGCTGTTGGAGCATTATGAATTACCTGTAAAGCTGGATTTTGATAAAAAAGCGTTGTTTCATTATTTTAATATGGACAAGAAAAGGGAAGGGTCCATGATCCATTTGGTGTTGTTAAACAGGATTGGATCGGCGCAGACCATGCCCCTCCCGCTAGGACAACTGGAGGAACTTTTAATCAGTCTCTGACCAAATAAAAACCATGATTAAAACCATCATTCCTTCTGCCATAACGGGAGAGTTGCGTGCCAATCCTTCTAAAAGCGCGATGCAGCGGGCGGTAGCCCTGTCGATGCTGGCCAGGGGGAAAAGCATAATCCGCAATCCTGGTCAAAGCCAGGATGGGCTGGCAGCCCTGCAAGTGGCCGGAAGACTTGGAGCCTTGATCCGTCAGTTTGAGGATCGCATTGAAATAACCGGCAACGGGGTGGATCCCCAGATTTCTGAGATCAATTGCGGGGAGTCCGGACTGAGCATTCGCATGTTTACCCCCCTGGCCGCAATTTGTGCCCGGCCCCTGGTCATCACCGGCCAGGGGAGCCTGGCCCTGCGGCCGATGCATTTTTTTGAAAAGATGCTACCAGCCCTCGGGGTTTCCTGCCAGACTACGGGGGGTAGACTGCCAATCCGGATCAAGGGGCCCCTTCGAGCGGGGAATATTGAAGTGGATGGTTCCTTAAGCTCCCAATTCCTGACTGGCCTGCTGATGGCTTTCGGCGCGGTTGCGGATCAGGCTGAAGTCCGGGTCAGGAATCTTAAAAGTAAACCTTATATCGGCCTTACCCTGGAACTGATGGCCATTTTTGGCGTGAAGGTAGTAAATGACCATTTCCAGCATTTCGTGTTTGAAAAAAAACAACGTTATGTGCCCACTGATTATACCGTGGAAGGGGACTGGAGCGGGGCAGCCTTTCTCCTGGTTGCCGGAGCGGTATCCGGCCATATCTCCGTCAGCGGACTGCGCACGGATTCCGCCCAGTCGGATAAAGCTATTTTGCAGGCCCTGGAAAACTGTAGGGCCAATGTCCGGGTCGGGCAGCAAGCCCTTTCCGTATCCACCGGTGATTTACGGGCATTTGACTTTGATGCCACCGATTGCCCCGATCTTTTCCCTCCGTTGGTTGCCCTGGCAGCCCATTGCCAGGGAACCAGTACCATTTCCGGAGTAAGCCGGCTGGCCCATAAGGAAAGTGACCGGGGTAAAACCTTACAGCAGGAATTTGCTACTTTAGGGATCGGTATTGCCTTGGTCGGAGATCAGATGAGGGTTACAGGAGGAAAGATCAGGGGGGCCCGGGTGGATTCCCATCAGGATCACCGGATTGCTATGGCCTGCGCTGTGGCGGGACTGACCGCCGGAGGACCAGTGGTCATTGATGGCGCTGAGGCGGTAAACAAATCCTATCCGGAATTCTGGGACCATCTCAGGTCCGCAGGGGTGAACATGCAGTGATTGATCAGTAATTAACAGGTTCAATATGAACAGTTTTGGCCGGGTTTTCCGGATACATATCCTTGGGGAGTCTCATGGACAAAGTGTGGGATTTTGCCTTGATGGTTGTCCTGCCGGCATCCCCCTGCAGACCGGGGACTTTCTGGCTGACCTGGAACGCAGGAAGCCGGGTGCCAAGGGGACGACTCCACGGAAAGAGGATGACCTGCCCTTGATCCGGTCCGGGGTATTTCAGGATACCACAACAGGGGCGCCCATCCTGATCCTTTTCGAAAATAATAATACCCGGTCAGCAGATTATGAAAAGATACGATCCGTCCCCAGACCCGGTCATGCTGATTTTGTGGCTAAAAAGAAATTCGGGGGGTTTGAAGATTACCGTGGAGGGGGTCATTTCAGTGGGCGGCTGACCGTGTGCCTGGTTGCGGCAGGGGTGATTGCCAAAAAGATACTGCAGACTCCTCCATTTCATCAATCAGCCGAAGTATCAGGCCCAGTGACGGTAAGGGCCGATCTGACTGAAGTTGGGGGTGAAACGGATATCGACCTGGGCATTCAAAAGGCGATCGAAGCCAAGGATTCTGTGGGCGGGATTGTGGAATGCCGGGTGGATGGGATATTGCCAGGACTTGGGGAGCCTTTTTTTGATTCTGTAGAATCCCTGCTGGCCCATGCCGCGTTTGCTATCCCGGCTGTCAAGGGCATTGAGTTTGGGGCAGGTTTCCGGGCAGCCAGGATGTTCGGGTCTGCACATAATGACCCCCTGATTGATAATTCGGGTAGAACGGCCACCAATCATGCGGGAGGCATTGTCGGAGGCATCACAAATGGGAACCAGCTGGTTTTCCGCGTGGTGGTCAAGCCCACTTCCTCCACTCCGAAGGAGCAGCATACCTTGAACCTGAACTCAGGAAATGTGGAACCCTTCAGTGTCAAGGGGAGGCATGATCTCTGTATTGCCCTTCGGGTGCCTGTAGTGCTTGAGGCGGTAACTGCGATGACCCTGGTTGATCTGCTTATGCTGGAACAGCAACGTCCCAGGGTATACAGGACCTGAAGCACGTTCATAGTCCAGGTGGAATGATTAAAAGCCAACGGCATATGATAAAGAGAAGAAAATAACCCGTATTTCCATGGAACAAATAAAATAATCAATCAAATGATAAAAATTCATGCCCTGATCTTTTGCTTGGCCATGGCTGCTATGCTATCCACCCTGGAGATTACCCCCCTTGGTGCACAAGACAGACAAAGGATGTTGTACGAACTGGAGATATATCACCTGGATAATTTAAATCAGCAAAAGCTGGTGGAAGATTATCTGCAGCATGCCTGGTTACCGGCCCTTCATCGCCTCGGGGTTGGGCCGGTGGGGGTATTTGAACCCGACAGTGCACAAGATACCGGACTCCGCCTGTATGTGCTGGTTCCGTTTCATTCATTCCGGGAATTCGAATCTTTGTCCGGTAAATTGTTTAAGGACAAAAAATACCTGGCTTCGGGGAGTACCTACCTGGAGGCACCCTATAATAATCCGGCATATCACCGTATTGAGGTCATCCTGCTCAGGGCCTTTCCCGGAATGCCGGCAATCCGTGTCCCCGACATTCAGGCACCCAAAATGGATCGGGTTTATGAGTTGCGAAGCTATGAAAGCTCAGGGGAGAATTTTAATCGGAATAAAGTCGAGATGTTCAATGCTGGCGGCGAGATCGGCATTTTTCACCGGCTTCATTTCCATGCCGTATTTTATGCCGAAGCACTCAGCGGCACCCGTACCCCGAACCTGATGTATATGACAACTTTTGAAAGCATGGCTGACCGGGATGCCCACTGGAAGGCATTCAGCAATGATCCGGTTTCAAAAAGATTATTTGCTATGAAAAAATACCAGCATAATGTCATCAAGGCGGTCATCCTTTTTCTGAGGCCGCTGGATTTCTCCCAGATCTGAAGGGTAGCCAATTCAGTCTGATCAATGTATCATTTATAAAATCAACTGACAAGCACCAAGGATAAATATTTGGATTCCCTTATTGAAGAACCGGTAATTGAATCACTCTTTTAATTTGCCTACAACGGCTTTGTAGTTAAGGAGTTACTTTTTATTCTTTTAAAGCGGTATTTAACAATCTTTCTTTTCACATTCTTTACCTTTGACTGGTGATAAGTGAAACGGATAAATCAAATCCAACAGCCACCCTTACAACTTGGGTGTCATTGTATGCAGATAACCTGTACAGTTGGGCATTATTTAAAACGTCCAGCAAGGAGACTGCAGAAGACCTGGTACAGGAAACATTTATGGCCGCTTTTCAGAATTTTGGAAAATTCAAGGGGGAAAGCAACTCAAAAACCTGGCTTTTTGCCATTTTGAATAACAAGATAAGCGATTATCATCGTAATCATTATTGCAATCCTACCATAGCGGAACGAAAACAAAGTGAAAGTTGGAAAGATGTGTCTAATGATGTTTTTTTTGATAGTATTGGACAATGGAGAGAAGATCAAAGACCATTTGACTGGCCTTTAGGGGCTGAAGAATATTTGGACAATGATGAATTTAACCGGGTTTTACTGCATTGTATGGGGAAACTTCCGGCTAACTGGTGTTCTGCATTACAATTAAAGTACTTAGAAGAGAAAAAAGGGGAGATTATATGTCAGGAATTGGATCTTTCACCAACTAATTTCTGGCAGATATTACACAGGGCAAAACTTCAATTGAGGAAATGCCTGGAAATTAACTGGTTTAAATCCTGAATAATGAGAAAATTCATGAATCGGTGGATTTTATCCTGTAAAAAAGCCACGGAATTAATGGAGAAAAGACTTTTGATGGATTTATCCTGGAAGGAAAGATTATTGCTTTTTATGCACACCAGCATGTGCGATGTATGCAGAATCTATAAGCAGCAAAGTAAATGGCTGGATGAGGTCCTTTTCCGGCATTTCAACGACCAAAATGATAAAAAAATTACGTTTATCGAGAACGATGATTTGAAGAAACGCATCATTTCGAATTTTTGAGTTACAGTGGCAATGTAGGTCTCCTGGAAATCTGTGAAGACCTTTCTTATACTTCCTCCTGAACTGAATTAAAATTCAGTTTTTATTTCTATTGTGTTGTAGCAGGCTATTTTTATGATTCGGCCATTATCGGGCTTTACTTGAACCTGAGTCAGATAATTTCCAATTGGCTAAATGTACCTGGGATAAAATACCGGTAATGAAATATTATTTTAAAAGTCACTTTTTTTTGTCAGGTTTTGTTAATAGTTGCGACAATTTAGCCGTCAATCAATATGTCTCACTAAAAAACACAAAACAATGAAAAAAGTATTAATTGCATCCTGCCTGTTATTGGGTACATCGTTAAGCGGATTTGCCCAACATTCAAAGCCCAAAGTAATCGTACTGGTCAATGAAGCTTCCTGGTGTCCTGTATGTAAGGCCAATGGTCCTCGATTTACAGCGGACATCATGCCGATGGTTATGCAGAATAAGGAAGTCCGAATGGTCAAGGATGATTTATCAGATGCCCAGACCATAGCTGCATCCATGCACATGCTTAAGAATGCCGGAATTGCCAGGTTTGCTAAAAAGAACACCGATACCGGAATGCTATTTTTCTTTAATGCCAGATCAAAAAAATTAATATCTGAAATCAGTATTGCAAAATCTGATGATGAAATTAAGGAGGCATTTCAGAATGCACTTTCAAAAGGCTAAAATAGCCATTTGAAAAAGTGCTTTTATAAATATGTAAATCAGGTTTTTAGTCTTATTCATGAAATATCAGGGGTTAGTATTTTAGGCTAATCCCTGATAATTCTAAAAGTATAAAATATGAAAACAAAGATTAAACAGGCAGTAATTGGTGGTATAGTTGCCACCGCTGTCATGACTATGATGATGCTTATTGCCCCCATGATGGGATTGCCAAAAATGCAAATTGGCGGTATGCTCGCCCAGTTTATGCATATACCCGGTTGGATGGGTTGGGTGATGCACTTTATGATTGGAATAGTTTGGGCATTTATTTATGTTTATTTAGTAAGAGACAGAATATCAATAAACTACGCTCTAAAAGGCATGTTATTTTCCCTTTTACCCTGGATGCTTATGGAACTTATGGCGATGCCGATGATGGGAATGGGTGTGTTTTCAGGTAATACACCTGAGCCGGGAAGAATGGTCATTGGGGCTTTGATAGGGCACCTGGTATACGGATTGATATTGGGCCTTATGACTAAACCAATGCAAGCAGTGGTAAAATAAGCAATGGATGGTGTACGGAAATTCAAGGTGGGAATGGAATGTAACAGAAGTATTGCTGCGTTAACGGAAAAAATCGGTAAATCATTCCTTTTGTTTTTACAAGATGAATTAATACCGGAGTATAGACCTGGGACGTTTTGATATTTCACTGGATTTAAGATGATTGTTCAGAACCGGGCTATTCCCTGCAGGAATTTGTTGCGGATGACGGTCTGCACGGGAATACCCGATATTCTGCTTTCCAGCCAGGAAATGATATCCAGATAAAGAAAGGATCGTTTTTCAAATGGATTCTTAGATAATAACAGGAGTTGTTCGCGAAGTTCCCTAAAGCCATTCAGGAGTTCATCCGGCCGGGCATATAGGTTTTTTCTCAAAAAAAGCATAATCTCCTCCATGACCCGGCTCTGGTCGCGGTGCTGGGCAATAAAATGGTAGACGGATTTGACCAGGTATTCGACCAGGGAGAAGTTTTCCATCTCAAAATGAGCGATCAGGTGCAGTATCCGGGCAAAGCATTGGATATCCTCGCGAAGATTTCCTACGCGAAGCTGAATAATCCGGTGAAGGTATTTGATGGCATTTCCATTATCTCCGGATCCGAAATACAGGCAGGCTATCTTATAATAAAATACCATTACCCGGTTGTCATCAAGTTTAGCCTGATATATCCGGATCTGATTTTCAATTTCCGCAACCAGATTTAACCCTTCGCTGAATGTGCCTTCCAGAAAATGCTTATTGATGCGCGCTGTACTCAGGTAGACAAATGCATATAAGCGGGTGTTCTCTTCAAAACCGGCCTCTTTTTCCCGAATGAATTGGGCCATGATCTGCAGTTCCGAAGTAAACCGCTCCTGATTACGGGTGTAAAAATAGGCGGTGAGTAGGTTATGCAGGGCCTTCAGATACAGGGAAGGGTCTGCTGTTTTCTGCTGGGGTAATTTTTCAAAAAGGTCCACCCATTTACGGCAATACCGGTAATACAGGGCAAAATCCTGCAGGGTGTAATAATACCAGCAATAGGTTTGGTACAGGTAAGTCTTTTCGTAAAAGCCCAAATCCTGATCGGGAAAGGCAGGCAGGTGGAGTTCCAGGAAATCCTTTAGTATCCGGGCATCCTTTTCATCCCGGGCATGGCCCATTTTCAGGTATAATCCATACATGCGAAGTGACAGGGTGGATAAATAACTGATGCTGGACAATTGCCGGCTGAGCTGCCGGGATTCCAGGCTTAACAGGGCAGTCCTGGATTCCAGTCCGGGAGTGATATACCTCGATTCAATCAGTTTTTCAAATTCTATGACCTCATGACTAAGGCTGATCTCTTCCAGCATCTGGGCCCTGGGTTTAATCCGGCCCAGCATGTGCTTGCTTTGCGGATAAAGTCCTTTATCATAGAGTACCCTGGCATAATCGAATAGTTCCCGGAGCTCCATGACGGGATCTTTAAGCCGATAAAGTCCCCGGAGACTGGAAAGCAGTTGTCTGTACAAATGGGCCTTTAAGTTGGGAAGCTGGGATTTTTTAATTCCGGGAATTTTTTTGATCAGGGTGGTTTCATCATACACCTCCATTTTATCCAGCATCCCGAATAAGCGGATATACAGCATTTCTTTATTGCGGATTTTATTCCTGGTACTCAGCTGAAAATGTCTTTTTTCTGCTTTTGATAAAGTTTTCACCAATACAAATAATGGATCAGGTACCTTATTGGACATCGTATATTAAATTAACGTAAAAATTTGTAATTCAATAATATAAGTTAAAATTATCTATTTTCGATATCGGATAATTTTACAAATGAAATTAGCTTTTATTATTATAGTCAGCTAAGTTTGAAGTAAACTGCAGATGGTTGGATCCCCAAAGGATTCCTGGAATGCCGGATTGTATACCCGCAAGCATGCTTTTGTTTATCAGTATGGAGCCAGTTTGATTGATCTGTTGCATCCCATTGAAGGAGAAAGAATTTTGGATTTGGGATGCGGAACCGGGGTATTGACTCATCAGATCGCAAAATCAGGTGCTGAAGTTATGGGTATGGATTCTTCCCCGGCCATGATCGGCCACGCAAAGAGAAGTTATCCGCAACTTTCCTTTTATATCCGGGATGCCCGGGACTTTTGTTTTAAAAATCCCTTTGATGCGGTATTTTCCAATGCGGTATTACATTGGATTGATGAACAGGAACAGGTGCTTGGCCAGATTTTCCAGAGCCTGAAACCAGGCGGAAGGCTGATTGCGGAACTGGGGGGCTTGAATAATATCCGGGGTATTATTGAAGGGGTGGAAAAAGTCCTTGACCGGCATGGATATGGAGGAAACCACAGGCTGCATCCCTGGTATTTTCCCGCACCGGCCAAATACGCCGGGCTATTGGAAACGCGGGGATTCCGGGTAAATGAACTGTATTATTTTGATCGCGAAACCCAGTTGGAAGACCCCGATAACGGTATCGTGGACTGGCTGAACATGTTTGGAAACTGCTTTTTCAAGGGAATACCCCCGCGGAAAAAGGTTGGGCTGAAAGTAGAAATCCAAGACCTGTTGCGGCCTACCCATTTCCGGGAAGGCAGTTGGTTTGCCGATTACCGGCGCCTGCGGGTGAAAGCCCTGAAACCTTAGCCGGAAATGGCGTAACTTTTAAGTAAAATTGACTACATGGGAAAAACATTGTTTGATAAGATCTGGGACAGTCACCTGGTCAAAAGCCAGGAAGGGCATCCGGATGTATTATATATTGACAGCCAGTTCATTCATGAAGTAACCAGTCCCCAGGCCTTTGATGGCCTGCGAAACAGGGGAATACCGGTATTCCGCACCCGGCGCACGCATGCTACTGCAGATCATAATGTCCCCACGCTGAATCAGGACCAACCCATCCGGGAAGCCCTGAGCCGTAAACAGGTGGACATGCTGACCAGTAATTGCCGGGAATTCGGAATTGAATTATATGGACTGGGTCATCCATACCAGGGTATCGTACATATCATCGGTCCTGAACTGGGGATTACCCAGCCGGGAATGACCTTGGTATGCGGGGATAGCCATACTTCCACCCATGGGGCCCTGGGGGCTATTGCATTTGGCATCGGCACCACAGAAGTGGAACAGGTCCTGGCTACCCAGTGCATCCTGCAATACAAACCTAAACGGATGCAGATCAGGGTGAACGGCCAATTAAATAAAGGGGTGGTCTCCAAGGATATTATATTATATATCATTTCAAAGATCTCTTCCAGCGGAGGGACAGGATATTTTGTAGAGTATGCCGGAGATGCTATCCGGTCTTTGAGTATGGAAGCCCGGATGACGGTGTGCAATATGAGTATCGAAATGGGAGCCAGGGGTGGAATGATTGCCCCCGATGAAACCACATTTGCTTATATCAAAGGCAGGCCATTTGCCCCATCAACGGATCAATGGGATAAAACAGTTAACTATTGGAAGACACTTCCCACTGACCCGGATGCCATTTTTGACAGGGTGCTGGAGTTTGAGGCCGGAGATATGGAGCCCATGATCACGTATGGCACCAATCCAGGAATGGGCATGGGAATCACGCAAACCATTCCTGCATTGTCAGCCCTGGAGGATCATGAAAGGCCTTCCTTCAGAAAATCCCTGGAATATATGGCCCTGGAGCCGGGAACCCGGTTGCTGGGTAAAAAACTGGATTATGTCTTTATCGGAAGCTGCACCAATGCCCGGATTGAGGATCTCCGCCAGGTCGCCGCTTTTGTAAAAGGCCGCAAAAAAGCGGACCATGTGGAGGTCTGGATAGTTCCCGGATCCAAACAGGTGGAAAAACAGGCGATCCGGGAAGGATTGAATGCTATTTTTGAGGAAGCTGGCTTTTCCCTCCGGGGCCCGGGTTGCAGTGCCTGCCTGGGCATGAATGAGGACAAAATACCGGCAGGGAAATATTGTCTGTCCACTTCAAACCGTAATTTCGAGGGAAGACAGGGTCCCAATGCCCGTACATTCCTGGCCAGTCCGCTCACGGCTGCTGCAGCCGCGGTAACCGGGCAGGTGACGGATCCCCGGGAAATGCTTTAAATACCTGAGTTAACTGCCTGGTTAAAAAAATAGTTTCATGAGTAAAAAGACATTCCGGCAACTTCGGTCCACAGCGGTACCTTTGCCCATGGAAAATGTGGATACGGACCAGATCATACCCGCCCGATTCCTTAAGGCAACCACCAGGGCAGGGTTCGGGGAGAATCTTTTCCGGGACTGGCGCTATGATAGTCAGGGGAATCCCAGACCCGGATTTATCCTGAATGAACCTGGAATTCCGGGGAAAATACTGGTTGCCGGTAAGAATTTCGGATGTGGCTCGAGCCGGGAACATGCCGCCTGGGCACTTGTCGATTTCGGATTCGATGTGGTGGTCAGTAGTTTTTTCGGAGACATTTTCCAGAATAACGCATTGAATAACGGCCTGCTGCCGGTGGTTGTTCCCGATAATTATCTGGGCAGCATTTTCCGCGCCTTGGAAATGGATGCGGGGATCATGCTGGAAATAGACCTGGAAGGGCAACATATCCGTATTCTTCCGGACGGACCGCTACAACATTTCGATATCAATGCCTATAAGAAAAACTGCCTGCTGAACGGCTTTGATGATATAGATTATTTGTTAAGTCTTAAAGGGGAGATTGAAAAATTTGAAATGGCCAGACCCGGAAGGTAAATCACTTTTAGGGGAGGATGATTCATGAAAATCTGTAGAATTAGGGATTTATGGGCAGCATCAAAAAAATACTGGTCATTCCCGGAGATGGCATCGGAAGGGAGGTGACCGCCTGGGGAAAGAAAGCCCTGGAGAAGGTAGGGAAAAATTATGGGCACCGGTTTGATTTTGAAGAAGGACTGATGGGACATGGGGCCATTGAAGCCACCGGAAGCCCACTGCCCGAGGAAACACTGGCTAAAGCCAAGGGTTCGGATGCCATTCTTTTCGGAGCTATCGGGCATATCAAATATGACCTTGATCCTTCCCTGACCGTCAGGCCCGAACAGGGCTTGCTGAAGATAAGGAAGGAACTGGGCCTTTTTGCCAATATTCGTCCCATCAGGTTGTTCGATGAACTCCTCGACGCTTCCCCGATCCGGGCTGAAGTGCTGCGGGGATCGGATATCCTTTTTTTCCGGGAACTGACCGGGGATGTTTATTTTGGAAAAAAAAGCCGGAGTGATGACCGGGCCACAGCCAGTGATCTGATGGTTTACCATCGATTTGAAGTGGAAAGGATTGCCCATAAGGCTTTTGCAGCAGCCAGGTCCAGACGAAAGAAACTATGTTCCGTGGATAAGGCTAATGTGCTGGAATCATCCCGGCTATGGAGGGAAACCGTTCAGGAAATATCCCTCGGCTATCCGGATGTGGAGACCGAGCATATATTCGTGGACAATGCCGCCATGCAGCTAATCAGGGATCCCACACATTTTGATGTCATACTGACCGGTAACCTGTTCGGCGATATCCTGACTGATGAAGCTTCCCAGATTACCGGATCAATGGGTATGCTTGCCTCCGCCTCCATAGGTGAGCAGGCAGGGCTTTATGAACCCATTCACGGTTCGGCCCATGACATTGCAGGCAAGGGAATTGCCAACCCGATGGCTTCCATTTTATCCGCAGCACTGATGCTGGAGATTTCCTTTGAACTCAAAGAAGAAGCGGCAGCCATTATCCGTGCCGTGGAACGGACCCTGAAACTGGGATGGCGGACCATGGACATTGCCGGCAAGCATACCTCCAATGATAAAATACTGGGCACTGAAGCCAGGGGTGCACGGGTATTGGAAGGAATAAATTAGGTTATCCCGGCTTGTCCGGAATGAAACTTGAAAGTCTGATCCGATGAAAGCAGATAAAAACAGGGTATACGTTTTTGACACCACCCTAAGGGATGGGGAACAGGTGCCAGGCTGCCAGTTAACGACGGTGGAGAAGATTGAATTGGCCAAAGAGCTTGAATCCCTTGGAGTGGATATCATTGAAGCCGGGTTCCCGATTTCCAGCCCGGGTGATTTTCAGAGTGTGGTAGAAATTTCCAGGGCGGTGTCCCGCCCCGTGATCTGTGCCCTGACCCGGGCGAACCGGGGGGATATCGATGCTGCGGCTGAAGCCCTGAGGTATGCCAAGCGATCCCGGATCCACACCGGCATCGGTGCTTCGGATATCCATATCCGCCATAAATTTAACAGCACCCGGGAAAAAGTACTCCTTCGAGCTATCGATGCGGTCAGGTATTCCCGGAAATTTGTCGAGGAGGTCGAATTTTACGCCGAGGATGCAGGCAGGGCGGACGATGCCTTTCTGGCACAGATGGTCGAAGCCGTCATTACCGCAGGGGCCTCGGTGGTAAACATACCGGATACCAACGGGTATTGCCTGCCGGATCAGTATGGGGCCAAGATCAGGTACCTGATGGAACATGTATCCAATATTGATCAGGCGGTCATTTCTGCCCATTGCCATAATGATCTGGGTCTTGCCACGGCCAATACCATGGCCGCGCTGGCGGCAGGGGCCAGGCAGGTAGAATGTACCGTAAATGGCATCGGGGAAAGAGCCGGCAATACCGCCCTGGAAGAAGTAGCCATGATCCTGCAGACCCACCACCTGGGTCTGCACACAGCGATCAATTCCAGGAAATTTTACGAAGTCAGCGGGTTGGTATCCCGGCTGATGCACATGCCGGTTCAACCCAACAAGGCGATAGTCGGTAGGAATGCTTTCGCCCATAGTTCAGGCATCCATCAGGATGGAGTACTCAAGCACCGGGAGAATTATGAGATCATGAATCCGGAAGATGTGGGTATCTTGGAATCCTCTATTATATTAACGGCCCGAAGTGGCCGCCATGCGCTGAAACATCATCTGGAAAAGCTGGGGTACAATCTGGAGCAAATTGATATTGACGAAGTATACGGCCGTTTTCTGGAAATGGCGGATCAGAAAAAGGAAATTTCAGATCAAGACCTGTTCACCTTAATTGGAAAATGACCGGAACATGCTTCATAAAAAGGGAAGGCTGTGGGTGGGTATTAATGCCATGAGCCAGGTCAAAACAGCCTATTGATCTGGGAAAAGCCTTATCAGGTTCCGGATTAAATCCGGATAGCATCAGTATATCCGGGAATACCTCAATTTCCGCCTTAAATACCCACTGCTGAGGAAAACCATCCGGTCATTGCATTTCGGGGTTTTCCGGTTGTTTCATCCATTTAATGGATGTGATGGTCTGTCTTGTGGAACAAACATCATTGACCAGGGTGAAATTAAGCTGATCACCGGAAATGGAAAAGAGGTAGGTTCCGGTTCCCGCACATTGGTATTGTCCCGAAAAATCCGTTATCCGGATCGTATCCCCAGAATAGCTGACCGTGCTCTGAACCAGGATTTGGCCATCACCATCCCATCCGGTCAGGGTATCCTGGCCGATCCCGAGGGTGATTGAATCACCCTCGGCGCTGAGAAAACCTTTCCACAGGGTATGGTTCAGGGAGGAAGGCGAGGTTACAGGTGTTACTGATGAATTTTCCTGAGCGGTTATTCCTTCACCGGTGTTCATCCAGGAGATTTCAGTAATCGGTGTCCTTCCCTGACATCCATCTGATACCAGCGTGAAATGCAATACCTGGCCACTGATATGGTATAAGTATACCCCTTCACTTCTGCAGGCAGCCCTGCCGCTGATATCATTCAGGGTCAGCGTATCTGCTGAAATAGCAATGGATGACAACACCAGCGTGTCTCCTAAACTGGAGAGAACCACCAGGGTATCCGGACCAAATTTCAGGGTGAGGGTGTCTTGAAAGTTCCCGGGAAAAAATGCCTTCCAGCTGCCCTGTTGCAGGGATTGGGCCCCGCAAACCATATAGTTCAGGGTAATCAAAAGCCCGCAGAAAAAAAGGATTCGTTTGATCATAATGCTTATGTTAAGTTAAGGTTTCAGGAATATGCTTTTCACTGCGCAAGCTCCTTGCCTCCGCCCTGGCCATGATCTCTTCCTCGGTGAGTAAGGTCTGAATGAATTCAATGGGAGCGCCTCCTTCTTCGATAAAAGCCACCTGAAAACCTTCCAGGGGATAATAGGGTCCTCCCATAATTAATTTTTTCCCGGCAAGGGCTTGCTGCTTATCCAGCACTTTAAAAGCCACATGCGGGATTTTACTGATCGATGGGTGCAATGGACTATCTGCTTCATAGCGATGCCATTGAATGCGGAATGCATTATTTTCGTAACCGGATACATACATTTTGAATTCGGGGGTATAGCGTTCTCCTTCCCGGTATTCGGAAGTGGGGATTCCCATGTGATGGTAAGTAAACATTCAGACCATATAAAGTAATGCAATATAACCATTTCAGGACTTTTTTCTTCATCAGCGGGTCCAGCCTTTGTGTGATATGGCTTTTGATGTTGGGAGCTTGTAGTCCGTCCAGAATGGGAACTGCCTCCATCCATGCCTTGCAGGATGGTACTTCGTTCCCACATGCCATCATTATACATCAAACGGATGAAGATTCCGGAGTGGATGCGGAATATCACTGGCTGGATGCCCATTATCCGGGTTATCGATTGGCTAAACAGTCGATGGTGAAATACCACCGGAAGCCGTATGACCTCCTGGAAATAGTGAATGTATCGGGAACGGATAAAATAGTATTTTTTGATATTTCCCATTTTTACGGTAAAGGCATAAAGTATTGAAGTAGCTTTTAAGAGCCATTAAAAATTAAATTCATGCTAATCTATACTGGTTCAGGGTCCGGATATCCGGGTATCAGGGAAAGAATATGATCCGGCATCCCCTGTTTTTCCCAGGACATTTTCCAATTAAAGAAAGAGATAAATTTGAAAAAGGTATTTAAGGGTTTACCAGTTGCGGAATCTAATACAGGATGGCTATCAGGGGATTAAAAGCAAATGAACCGCATTATTGCATTCGTGGTCACATGCTGTATTAATTTCCTGAAGAGGTTATCTTTATAAGCAGGTTATGGATATTTTCAGTTTGAATAACAAGATTGCCGTGGTGACTGGTGGGGGCAGTGGGATCGGGAAAGCCATTGCGGAAAAATTGGCTTCTCGTGGCGCCATTGTAGAAGTATTGGATCTGGATGAAGAGGCTTGTCGAAGAACTGTTCAATTGATCCGGGAACATGGCGGCATGGCGGAAAGCTATTGCCTCAATGTTGCTGATCAGCAAGCCATGGTCCAAACTATCGAACGTATTATAACAGGAAGAAAAAGAGTGGACATCCTGGTCAACTGTGCCGGGATTGCCCATGTGGGCAAACTGGAGGATACTACTTTAATTGATTTTGACCGGATTTTTCAGGTTAACGTTAAAGGGATCTATAACAGTATGTTTGCGGTAATCCGTCAAATGGTCCGCCAGGATGGGGGAGTGATCCTGAATATGGCTTCCGTGGCTTCCAGTGTCGGCATTGCAGACCGGTTTGCTTATAGCATGAGCAAGGGAGCGGTGCTGACCATGACCTTATCGGTAGCAAAGGATTACATTCAACACCATATCCGGTGCAACTGCATATCTCCGGCCCGGGTACATACTCCATTTGTGGATGGGTTCCTGGCTAAAAATTACCCGGGTCGGGAAAAAGAAATGTTTGAACGACTGGCTGCCACCCAGCCTGTCGGGAGGATGGCCAGCCCGGAAGAAATCGCTTTCCTGGCCCTGTATTTGTGTTCGGATGAGGCGGATTTTATTACCGGTTGTGATTATCCGATTGACGGGGGCTTTATCCGGTTGAATAACTGAGGAATTTCAGTAAATTGATATGGCATGGCATACTCAAAATAATCTTTCGCATGAAGTTAGTCAGGTTTGGTTTGGCCGGGGAGGAAAGCCCCGGCATACTTACAGAAAATGGCATTTTTGATATCAGCGCCTTCGGGGAGGATTTTGGGGAGAATTTCTTTGGCATAGGGGGGATCAACCGGCTTCAGATCTGGTGGTCGCAACACCAGGGAACCTGTCCAAAAGTACCTGACCAGATCAGGCTGGGAAGCCCTATATTAAGACCTTCCAAAATCGTCTGTGTTGGTCTGAATTACGGAGATCATGCCCGGGAATCCGGATTAACATTACCCATCGAACCGGTCATTTTCTTTAAATCCACCACCGCCCTCGCAGGACCCAATGACGAAGTGGTCATCCCCAGGGGCAGCAGGAAAACAGATTGGGAAGTGGAACTGGCGGTGGTGATTGGCAAAAAATCCAGTTACGTGACAGAAAAGGAAGCTTTGAACCATATTGCCGGTTATTGTCTCCATAATGATTATAGTGAGCGGGCGTATCAGATGGAGCGGTCGGGACAATGGGTCAAAGGTAAAAGCTGCGATGGTTTTGCTCCATTAGGTCCCTGGCTGGTTACCCCCGATGAGATTACTGACGTACATGATTTGGAACTCTGGCTGAGTGTCAACGGTGAAATGATGCAGCAAAGCAATACCAGGGAGATGATCTTTAAGGTGCCATTCCTGATTCATTATATCAGCCAATTCATGACCCTGCTTCCCGGAGACCTGATTTCCACGGGTACACCGGCCGGAGTGGGCCTGTATAAAAAACCACCCGTATTCCTGCGGGCGGGAGATGAGGTCCGGCTGGGTATTGAAGGTTTGGGTGAGGCGCATCAGGTAATGATCCAATTTCCGGATTAAAAGTATAAGTATGATATTGGATGCACACCATCATTTATGGAAATATGTTCCGCAACGGTATCCCTGGATCACTGATGAAATGGCTGTAATCCGCTCGGATTTCCTGCCTTATGACCTTTGGCGGGAACTGTCAGAAAACGGGGTGGATGGAAGTATTGTGGTCCAGGCCCGGGAATCCGAAGGGGAGACTTCCATGCTGGTTGACCTGGCTGACCGGAATGATTTTATCCGGGGAGTGGTGGGTTGGGTGGATCTCTGCAGTCCTTACCTGCCTGACCGGCTGGAAGTTTTCGGTGCTTGTCCTAAATTAAAAGGGTTTCGTCACCCGGTACAGGCTGAAAAGGATGATCAGTTCCTTTTGCGTAAGGATTTTTGCAGGGGCATAAGTATGCTTGAAACGCGCCGGCTGACCTATGACCTGCTGATCTTCCCCCAGCAATTGCCTGCAGCCATTCGTTTTGCAGATCAATTTCCCAACCTGACCATTATTTTGGACCACCTGGCCAAGCCCCTGATCAGGGACCGGGTCATGGAGCCCTGGGAAACCAATATCCGGGAAATTGGCCGCCGACCGAATATGTATTGTAAATTATCCGGCATGGTGACCGAAGCCGACTGGAAAAACTGGAAGGCGGAGGACCTGATTCCCTATATGGATATCATCCTGGACTCATTCGGACCAAACCGGTTGCTATTCGGATCGGACTGGCCGGTCTGCCTGGTGGCCGCTCCCTACAGTCAGGTCCTTGGCTTTGTGAAGGAGTACACCAGTAAGCTTTCCAGGACCGAACAATCAGCTATATTAGGCCTTAATGCAGTGAACTGCTATAATTTATTAGCCAATTAAGCTATCTTGTTCGGATGTCCCTTGTCCCTTCCACCCTGGCCAATGGCCCTGATCAGGGCCGTCCATCCAAATACCTGGTCCCCCTGATCCTGGTCACTTCCCTGTTCTTTCTCTGGGGATTTTCCTATGGGTTGGTGGATTCCCTGAATAAGCACTTCCAGGAAGTGCTGCATATAAACAAAGCCGAATCTTCGCTATTGCAGGTGGCCTATTTCGGAGGATATTTTATCATGGCCATACCCGCTGGGACCATCATGAAGACATTCGGATATAAACGGGGGATTATCCTGGGCCTACTTTTATATGCCTGCGGGGCTTTCTTATTCTATCCCTCCGCAAACCTGGAAAGTTTCCCGTTTTTTCTGATTTCCCTTTTTGTTATTGCCTGCGGCCTGTGCTGTCTGGAAACTGCAGCCAATCCGTATGTTACCGTATTAGGCAGTAGGGAAACCTCCTCATTCCGCCTGAATCTTTCCCAATCATTTAACGGGGTGGGCTCTTGTCTGGGTCCCTTTCTGGCTTCCTTTTTATTCTTTGGCGGTAAGGAACTAAAGGATAGTGCACAGGCCGGGAAAGAACTTTCTTCAGTCAAGTTTGTTTATCTGGTGATTGCCCTGGTGGTCCTGGGAGTAGCCGGGTTGTTTTACCGGACTCCGCTGCCCGACATCAACGAAGAAGAACAACTGGCTGCCCAGTCCCAGCACCATTCCCGGGCCCTTTTTACCAACAGGCACTTTGTCTGGGCCATGGCCGCCCAATTCTTCTATGTGGCTGCCCAAGTTGGTGTGGCGGCTTTTTTTATCAATTATGTCACAGAAAGTAACAAGGGTTACTCCAGCAAGACAGCAGCTATATTACTGGGGTTCAGTTTGGTCCTGTTCACTATCGGACGATTTGCAGGCACGGCTTTGATGAAAATAATCAGGCCGCAGCACCTGTTGAAAACCTATGCCATCATTAATATTATTCTTTGTGTTTTTGTCATCATGGATGATGGCCTTTTCTCGGTGATTTCCCTGATGATCATATTTTTCTTTGAATCCATCATGTTCCCTACCATATTTGCCCTTGGAGTCATGGATCTGGGGAAGCACACCCGCCGGGGTGGTTCCCTGATCATCATGACCATTGCCGGGGGAGCTTTCATTCCGCCAATCATGGGATGGATCGCCCAGCGGGATACTACAGCCGATGCCTTTATCATTCCCCTGGTCTGTTTTATCGTGGTGATGTATTTTGGGATTGATGGGTACCGGATCAGGGATACGAGGGTCGGGTAATCAATACCATTTACCGGATGGGCACTATACAATCATTTTCAGGGAAATGGGTCTGTGGTATGGTGGTATGGGTCGTAATGATAGTCCCTGCCCTGTCATCCGGCCAGCAAAGACTGAGAAAGGTCAACCAGCATCCCGTGCAGTATGGGATTGCCAGTTTCTATGCTAATCGTTTCAATGGACACAAAACGGCCAGCGGGGAAATCTTCAGCAACCGGAAATTCACGGCAGCCCATAATTCCCTGCCCTTCGGGACCTATGTGAAGGTGACCAACCGCAGCAACGGGAAATGGGTCATCGTCCGGATCAATGACCGGTTGCAGTATCGAAGCCGCCGTCTCCTGGATCTGAGCCAGGTGGCTGCCAAAAAGCTCGGTTTCCATCATCTGGGGCTGGCCCGGGTGAAATTACAGGTAGTCCCCGCTGCCCTGGTCCGCTATCTTGACCTGGAGCCGGGAAAAAATCCCTGAATGAGTATGACACAAGCCTCCTCGGGGACACCGGTATAAACTGATAAGCACTTCATCCCTTAATTTTCATTAAATAGGGTCTGCTGAATAAGGTTCCAATTTTTTAGGTCAAAAAGGGTTGATAAATGCTTACGATGCGGTTCTCTATACTGAGGACCTGTTAGGTGAACATCAAGAACTGCTGACGGTAGGTCTTGCGGATGGTGTCCAGTAATTCCCAGTCCCGTGGCGTCTAGACTTCCTCCATAACGGCGCTTTGATTCATCAGGCATGGATATACTCCAGATCTCTTTTCACATATTAAAGTTGCTGACGGATTGTCTTGCGAATATCTTTGGCGCTCTTGCGCTTTTTCTTAGCTAGGTTCAGGTATTTATTACGGGCAATCTTTTTATACATCCGGGGAAGTGCTATTACCAGGGCTATGCTTCCCGTGGTGATGGCCTTCGAAACCGATTAACCTGTTCTTTGAAAAACTGTATTACTAGCTCGTGGGTCGTTACCAGAGTTTTTTGTCGGACAGCCGAACGCTTGGACTAACAGTAAAGGATATTCCGTCATGGATTCCACCACCATACGGTTGTTTTCCGATATTACGAAGGAAGTTGGTCGCAATCCTACAAATGAAAGCAAGAAAGCATAAGGGAGGTTCTCCCGAATCACCCTTAATTTTTCCCAAACTGATTTTCTATGGATTTTGTCAGACAAAAGTGATTTATAATATTATTATCTTTGGTTAAATCATCATCACTTTAATACTATAACATGCAAAACGAAAATTCAACTGATGAATCAACTCCTGTTGTTCAAAATGAAGATGGCTCTGATACTCCCGGTAAAAAATCTCTTCTCAGCAGGCGGGAATTTGTAGGGATGACTGCTATCTCCGCAGCAGGATTCACTATTCTGCCAAGATACGTTTTGGGAGGTAAAGGTTTTGTAGCTCCCAGTGACACCATCTCGCTCGCCTATATCGGCGTGGGTTCGCAGGGCACCCGGGAATTGTGCGATATGCTCCAGGTGCCGCGTATTAGGGTAGTGGCGGTTTGCGATCCCAACAAGAAGGCGCGAGGCTACCGCGACTGGGGACCCACCGATTTAAGGGACCAGATACGGGAAACAATCCAGGATCCTAACTGGACACCCGGTGGCGATCACCTGATCCCCGGCGGAAGGGATAATGCTAAAGAGGTGATTGATACTTATTATAAGAATGTGGCAAAGCTGGATCAATATAATGGTTGTAAGGCATACGCCAATGTCCATGAATTGTTTGATAAGGAAAAAGGAATTGATGCAGTAAAGATTATGACTCCTGATCATCTGCATGGCATTCTATGTATTGCTGCCATGAAAAGAGGTAAAAATGTATTAGTTCATAAACCAATTTCAAACCGCTTATTGGAAGGAAAGAAAGTGATAGAGATGGCGCGCAACAAGCCCAACTTGATCACCCACCTTATCCCATGGGACAGCAATGGTGATATGACACCTGTGATGAACTGGATCAATGCAGGTGCTATCGGCACCCTTACCGAAATACATAACTGGACTAACCGACCCGTATGGCCGCAATATGATCAACTGCCTACAGACAAGCCACCCATTCCCGATGGATT
>DATLTB010000107.1:0-9012 GCA_035533815.1 Chitinophagaceae bacterium | reverse complement strand
TTTTTCATGATCAGCCGGTATGAGGAATATTTGCCCGCCGCAAAGGATATGCATTGACGTTACAGCAGTCGGGAAAGCCTGGCTTACCACCATGATTTTCTATTAAAACCTGTGGTTAATTACTGGCTGAAGTTTTTGAAGGAAACGATCCTTAAGCATTACCCCGGCCTGGCATTGAAGGACCCGACTTTCCGCGTCATTTTCACCTATGATATTGATACGGCATTTGCCTTCCGGGGCAGGGATTTGCTGCGACAATTTGCAAGCTCAGCCAAAGACATGGCTGCATTGGACCTGGACCGCCTGAAACAACGAATACAGGTCCTGAGTGGTATGACCAGGGATCCCTCGGATACCTATGATTACCTGATGGGAAGCTGGGGCACTGTACCTGCAGAAATTATCTTTTTCATCCTGAGCGGAAGTTACGGGCGCTTCGATAAAAACCTATCCCTGGATTCCCGCGTCATGAAGCAACTGGTCGGCCACCTGGAACATCATGCCCGGATAGGTCTTCACCCTTCTTACCGGTCAGGGGATAACTACTACAGGATCAGTAAGGAAAAAAAACGCCTGGAATCGCTGGTGGGCCGTCCAATCCATATCAGCCGCCAGCATTACCTCCGATTTCGGCTGCCAGATACCTACCGGGTACTCCTCCAGGCAGGCCTGACCGCAGAATATTCCATGGGATATGCGGATCTTCCCGGTTTCCGGGCAGGGACCAGCTTGCCCTTTTATTTCTATGACCTGGGGCTGGAGAAAAAAACATCCTTGCAGATTTTCCCCATTACTTTTATGGAAGGCTCCCTGAAAGACTATATGAAGCTATCCCCCGACCAGGCCTGGCCAGTGGTCAGCGGGCTTATCGCTGAGGTGAAACACTCAGGGGGTGTCTTTATGAGCCTATGGCATAACGATTCTCTATCTGATACCGGAACCTGGAAAGGCTGGCGGGAACTGCATGACCGGATGATCCGTCAAATCAATTCCATTTTATGAAACTGCTCAGCATAGCAGGGGCAAGACCCCAGTTAGTGAAGCTGTCGGCATTTTCGCGGGAGCTTAGATCATATCCGCAAATCCAGGAGATCATCCTGCATACCGGCCAGCACTGGGAAGATAATATGTCAGGTGTTTTTTTCCGGGAACTCGGCATCCCCGATCCGGATTTTCAACTGGGTATCCACGATCTTCCCCATGGGGCCATGACCGGGAGAATGCTGGAAGGCATTGAATCGGTGCTGAAGGAAGTAAAGCCGGATATGGTGCTGGTTTATGGAGACACCAACAGCACCCTGGCGGGAGCCCTGGCCACTAAAAAAATGCATATCCCGCTCGCCCATGCCGAAGCTGGTCTTCGGATTCACGACCTGCGGATGCCGGAAGAGATCAACCGGGTGTTGACAGACAGGATCAGCGACCTGCTTTTCTGTCCGACCTCCCGGGCCATGGTCAACTTGGACCTGGAAGGGTTTGGCCGCTTCCCCGCCCAGGTATTTTGGACCGGGGACCTGATGTGGGATGCCCTGACCTATTATTCAGCACGATTCAATAACTCCGATTCTTCCGCAAAGCCCGGGTCCCCTTTTGTACTCTGCACCATCCACCGGGAGGAGAATATCCTGGACATCCCCCGGCTTACCGGCATCCTGGACGCGTTATCGGGGATACAATCCCGGGCCCGGGTTGTTTTTCCAGCCCATCCCCGCACCGCTGAAATCCTGCATAATCTGGCTCCCGGTCTTCCTTTCCCGGTCACTGGTCCCCTGGGGTATCTGGACATGCTTCATCTGGTCAGCCAATGCACCATGGTCATCACCGACAGCGGAGGATTACAAAAAGAAGCTTTTTTCTTCCACAAACCTTGCATTGCCCTCAGGGAGCAAACCGAATGGACTGAACTGGTACAATGCGGATGCAATATACCTGCTGGAGCTGACAGCGGGAAAATCCTGAAGGCTTTTGATATTTTCCAGGCCGGGCGGTCAATACCAATGGAACATTTTTACGGAGATGGCCATGCAGCCCGCCAAATGATTAACCATATTCTCAACTATACTGCCTGCTGAACCAGGCTGCCGGATGTCCAGACGTATCCTCATTTCCGTAACCAGTGACCTGAACTCCGATCAGCGGGTGCATAAGGTTTCACAGACCTGCCATGACCAGGGCTTCGAGGTAGTGCTGGTAGGGCGGTTGACCAGGGACAGTCTTGATTTGGAAAAACGGGATTACCGGACCAGGAGATTTTGGCTGCCATTTCAGCGGAAAGCAGGTTTTTATGCCTTCTATAATATCCGCTTATTTATCTACCTGGTTTTTCACCGGGCAGATATCCTGATCTCCAATGACCTGGACACTTTGCCTGCGAACTTCCTGGCCTCCAGGTTGAAAGGGATTCCCCTGATTTATGATAGTCACGAATATTTCACCGAAGTGCCTGAATTGCAACACAGGCCCCTGGTCAAATGGGTTTGGACGCGTATTGAAAAAGGAATATTCCCCCGCCTCCGGCATGTGTATACGGTGAATGCCACCATTGCCGGCATTTACCGGAATAAATACCATACAGATGTCCAAGTCATCCGCAATCTTCCTTTCCTGCACCGGGTATCCTCAGGTAACCAGCCCGGGATCACCCTTCCGGAAAACCGGAAAATCCTGATCTACCAGGGTGCCGGCATTCACCGGGATAGGGGTGCTGAAGAATTGGTGATCTCTATGGCCCACCTTAATCCCGCAGAATACTATCTGGTGATCGCCGGATCCGGGGAAGTGATCGGTGACCTGAAAAAACTGGTCCTGGATTTGCAACTCGGAGACCGGGTGCGGTTCATTGACAGGATGCCGTTCCACCAGCTTGCCGGACTGACCCGGAGAGCACACCTGGGACTGACCCTGGATAAACCCACCAACCTGAATTACCGTTACAGCCTGCCCAATAAGCTATTTGATTATATCCATGCCGGCATCCCGGTACTGGCCAGCGATCTGCCGGAAATTAAGGCGATCATCGACCATTATGAGATCGGGGAATGCCTGGATAGCCTGGAACCGTTGCGACTGGCTGCGAAAATCGCCTCCATGTTCTCGGATCCGGTCAGGTATGCATCCTGGAAAGCCCATACCCAGAATGCCTCCCGGGAACTCTGCTGGGAAAAGGAAAGCCTGGTGCTGATCAGTATCCTGAAAAGTCTGGAGCCCCTCAAAACCTGACAAAGGTCCTGGCTTGGCCTTTTGGAACCGGGCTTGGCTGATTGAAAGAATAAACCGGGACTTGCTCCCTGGGAAAAATAATC
The DNA here is from genome assembly GCA_035533815.1 of Chitinophagaceae bacterium. Taxonomy (GTDB): domain Bacteria; phylum Bacteroidota; class Bacteroidia; order Chitinophagales; family Chitinophagaceae; genus JANWKA01. The sequence goes on along the minus strand of DATLTB010000107.1, from coordinate 5,710 downwards.
CTTGAACCCAGTTGAAATTCAATTAAAAGTTACCGTGGCATTGTCGGTTACCTTGCCATGTTCGGTGCGCAATACCCTGGAAGGAAATTTTTGCAGGACAATATAATCATGGGTAGCCATGATGATGGAAGAACCATAATCCCTAGTGATCTGGAAAAGCAGTTGCATGATATCATCGGATGTTTCGGGATCCAGATTACCGGTCGGCTCATCGGCCAGGATCAGCTTTGGGGAATTGAGCAAAGCCCTGGCGATATCAACCCGCTGTTGTTCACCTCCGGAAAGTTCAAAGGGCATTTTAAACCCCTTGGTCTTCAATCCCACTTTATCCAATACGTCGTTGATCTTTTCCTCGATAAGCATGTTATCTTTCCAACCGGTGGATTTCAGCACAAACCTCAGGTTACCATAAACATTCCTGTCAGTGAGCAGCTGGAAGTCCTGAAAAACCACTCCCAGGTTGCGTCTCAGGTAGGGTACGGTTTTCCAGGTGATTTTTTTCAAATCGAAACCGACTACCTGTCCCTCCCCTTCCCGTAGCGGCAGATCTCCATAGATAGTCTTAAGCAGGCTTGATTTTCCGGTTCCGGTTTTTCCGATCAGGTACACAAATTCCCCTTTCATCACGGACAGGTTCACATTACCAAGGATCAGGGCATTACTTTGGTAAATATTGACTTTCTTCAGTTCAGCAATCGGCGTTTCAGCCATCAGCTCCATATTTTAAGTAACCGAAATTACACAATTCCGGGAAGCTTCCCGGAATTTTTAACTCCCCATGATTTGCTGTTCATCCGCCTCTCCGGGAGTATAACTGTCCCCCCAGTCATCAAACACCGGAAAGAAAATAAGGAGCTCAGGAGCTTTTTGCTTAATTTACCAGAACTGTACTAATTTTCATGTAAGATTAAAAGCGCGTATAAGCCGGCTGTGCAGTCCTTCCCTTAGATCTTTTTCCGGTTAGGGGATGGGAAAAAAGTTTATAAACCAGATTATCCACAGGCAATCATTCGGGTTATGGAATTGAATAGTGATTCCAGATTACTTCGCATTTTCATCGGAGAGTCTGACAAAACGGGGCATCAGCCTTTATACGAGGCGATATTATTTGCGGCCCGCCGCAGCGGAATGGCCGGATGCACCGTGATCCGCGGCATCATGTCCTTTGGGGCCAGCACGGTGGTGCATACGGCAAAATTCATTGATGTCTCTACAGACCTGCCCGTGATCGTGGAAATCGTGGATTTGGAAGAAAAGATCAATGGGTTCGTCATCATTGTCAATGAAATGATGGAGAAAGCGGGACGCGGTGGTTTGATCACCGTTGAAAAAGCGGGTGTGCTCTATTATAAGCATCGCCGGAAAGCCTGAACCCGTCCGGGTTAGGCCGGCAGGTCAGGAAATGGGTATTCCCCTTCCGGCCCCAGGATCAACAGACGGGTGTCCTGACGGGAAACCACCCTTCCGATGATCTGCGCTTCCAGTCCAAAACGCTGCGATACCGTGATAATATGCGCGGCAAATGCTGGATGGGTAAATAATTCCAGCCGGTGGCCCATATTGAATACCTGGTACATTTCCCGCCATGACACCTGGGAAGATTCCTGTATGAGCCGGAACACCGGTGGTATAGGAAACAGACTATCCTTGACAATGGATACCCCTTCCGGAATATAATGCAGGCACTTGGTCTGGCCACCTCCGCTGCAGTGGACCATGCCATGGATCTCGCCCGGGTTACCATCCAGGATGGTCCGGATGACCGGAGCATAACTGCGGGTCGGGGACAATAATAGCTTGCCAATATTCGCCGGGGTTCCGGAGGGGTCAGTCAGCCGGTATTTGCCCGAATAAGCCCATTTTCCCTCCATCCCCGGATCCAGGGTCTCCGGGTACTTAACGGCGTATTCATGGTCCAGCAAGTCATGCCTGGCAGAGGTCAGCCCGTTACTTCCTATTCCGCTGTTATATTCCGTTTCATAACTGGTCATTCCGGAGGAGGCCAACCCGACAATCAGGTCCCCAACCCTGATTCCCTCATTGGTGATGACCTGCTTTAAAGGCATCCTGCAGGCCAGATTGCCGTCCACGATCACGGTCCTGACCAGGTCTCCCAAGTCCGCTGTTTCCCCCCCCATATAATGGATCTGGATCCCGAACTCCCTCATCTTGTCAAAGAAAACTTCCGTGCCCCTGATGATTTCAGTGATCACTTCCCCGGGAATGCCATTTTTATTCCTCCCAATGGTGGAGGTGAACAGGAATTCATCCACCGCACCGGTGCAAATGAGATCATCCAGGTTCATGACGATGGCATCCTGGGCAATTCCTCTCCATACTGATAGGTCCCCGGTTTCTTTCCAATACAGGTAGGCGAGTGCAGATTTGGTTCCAGCCCCATCGGCATGCATGATGTTCACATATTCCGGGCTTCCTCCCAGGTAATCCGGGTAGATCCTACAAAAAGCGGTGGGGAATACCCCTTTATCTAAGTTACGGGTGGCTTGATGGACCTCTTCTTTCCCGGAGGAAACCCCCCGCATGGCATACCTGTCGTTTTCCAAATAAACCCGTTTAGGTGGCAAAACTAACCATTATTCAAGGAGGTTCAGGAGTTTCCGCGGATCCGGTAATGCCCCATGGGCAAAATGGTCTTTCCCCAAACTTCATTCAGCAGGGTCGCCGATCCTGCATATATAGCAGAACAGCCACAGACTATGCCTTCCACTCCCGCTGTTTCCCGGATGATGCTTCTTCCGGTCAGTTCAGCCCCGGCCAGCAACGCAAAGAGCAGGGTAAGGGTAGCAAAAACTACCTGGACGGCCACGCTGATCCGGAAAGAAACCACCCAAAGTATCGCTGTAAAAACCCCCCAGCAGATCAGATAGCTGGCCATACCTGCCGGATTGACCGCTTCCCCCCACCCCAATTTAGGCAGGATGATCAGCGCTACCAGGCTCAGCCAGAAAAACCCGTAGGAAATAAATGCAGTCAGGCCAAAAGTGTTATTCTTCCTGAATTCCAGGATACCGGCCATGATCTGGGCCAGCCCCCCAAAGCAAATCCCCATTGCCAGTATCATAGCATTCATGGGGAAAATGCCGGTATTGCTGAGATTGAGCAATACCGTGGTCATTCCAAAGCCTAAAAGTCCAAGTGGGGAAGGGTTGGCAGCAGGCTCCCTGATGATGATATCACTATGTGGTTCCATATGCGATGAAATGTTTACCAGACCAGGAGGCCAGGTGAAAATCAATGGATTAATTAGCCGGGGAAACTGGTGGTTTTACCAGGCCATTTCCCGGTCAAGATAAAACAATTTTACTTCTTTTTTAATGACTGAAATTGGGGCTTATTCAGGCTGGTCATGTCAAATCCGGACAATCCATTAGTTTTGCTGCCCTACATCCTTTTTTGACTTTATGCAGGTTTATCGCCATCTGGAAAATTTACCCGCCTTTCAAAATGCCGTGGTGACCATTGGAACTTTTGATGGGGTGCACCTGGGTCATCTGCAGATCCTGCAACAAATGAAAGCTGCAGCAGCAGCGTGCAATGGAGATACCGTGATCATCACCTTTGATCCCCATCCCCGGGAAATCCTGGATTCCGGAGCGCATATGCCCTTGCTGCTTAACACTTTACCGGAAAAAATTCAATTGTTGCAAACTCAGGGAATCGGACACCTGGTGATCGTCCCTTTCACCCTGGAATTTTCCCGGTTAAGCCCCCAGGAATTCATCCGTGATTTCCTGGTCCGGTATTTTCATCCTTTCACGGTCATCATCGGCTATGATCACCGGTTTGGGCACCACCGCAAGGGAAATATAAACCTGCTGCTGCAATCCGGTCCATTATATGGGTTTAATGTGGTGGAAATACCCAGGCAGGTCATACACCACATTGCCGTCAGCTCTACCAGGATCAGGCAGTATTTACTGGAGGCGAAGCTAGATCTCGCCGCGGAGTTACTCGGTTACCCCTACTTTTTTTCCGGCCAGGTGATCCGGGGAAAACAAATCGGACGGACCTTAGGTTACCCTACGGCTAACCTGGAACCGGAAAATCCAGCCAAACTCATTCCTGCAGACGGAGTTTACCTCTCCCGGATACTGATATTACCAGACAAGGACCAGGAAGAAAATGCCACTGGTCTGCTGAGCATCGGCAACAGACCAACTTTCTCGGGGATGAGCCGGCAGATCGAAGTGTTCCTCTTTGACTGGGATAAGGATATATATGGCAGAGAAATCCGGATTATCCTGCTTGACTTTCTGCGATCACAAATCCGTTTTGATTCGGCCGAAGCGTTGAAAAAGCAGATGAACAAGGATAAGGAGAAAGCCCTGCAGTTAATCCTGGAAAGGAAAGATTACCGTTTTCAGCAATAATGACTTAAGACTGCACCATTCTAAAAACCATTTCTTTCATCAGCTCCTCCGGACGGGTATCATTGCCAATCCCGATATTGCGCAGGTTATATTCATGAAGCAGCAGCAAGGCCTTTTCGGTGCCCGACTTGCCATAATTCCTGGCTGCGACAGCATAATCCCTGATGAAAAATGGATTTATCCCCAGCTCTGCAGCCTGTTCCTTTTCCCCCCTGGCCCGGACATGCTGGAAAAGGTAAACTTTATTAAAGAAGGCATATAGCACGGGCAATATCTTCTGAGGTGGTTCTGCGCGGGGATTGGCCTGGAAATAACTGATGATCCGGATGGCTTTACCCATATCCCGGCTTCCAAGCGCCTTTTGCAATTCAAAAACATTATACTCTTTGCTGATCCCGACATAAGTCTCCACATCCTGTTCATCCACCAGTTTCCCTGCAGGGATATTGAGCAAGAGTTTATCCAGCTCCCCGGCGATGCGGGATAGCTCATTGCCGATATGGTCCACCAGCAGAATAATGGCCTTCCCCGAAATACTGTTGCCCTTTTCAGCCATATACTGCTCCACCCATACGGGTATGTCCCGGTCGGGGAGCTTCCGGGTGGAAAGTAAATCCCCCTTTTCCTTCACTAGTTTTGCCAGGCGGATGCGGCCGTCCAATTTTCCCCATTTATGGGTCACCACCAGCAGGGTGGATGACAGCGGATGTTCAAAATAAGGTTCCAGTTTTTCCAGGTCCTTCATCGTTTGAGCTTCCTTCAGCATGACCACCTGTCTTTCGGCAAACATGGGATATCTCCTGCATGCATTGATCACCGCCACCCAATCAGCATCCTTGCCATAGAATACGATCAGATTGAACTGTTTTTCCACTTCTGTCAGGATATCGGCTTCCAAGTGGGCAGCCATGCGGTCAATATAAAAATCCTCCTCCCCCTCCAGCCAATAAAATGGTTTATATTTCTTATCCTTCAGATCCTTCAGGATGGAATCATAACTCATAACCGAAAGAATTTATACCTACAAATATAGCATCCCCAAAGTTTTGGCTTTGCACATTTTATCTACATTATACCATAAACCGTACGATCCTCCCTCCTGACTGATCTTATCCATATAAGTGATAAATTAGCAGTTGGTTAAATTTTCAATTCACCGCAAGTAATCCAATTAACAATATGAATTTCGAGAAGGCTGCCTATTTATACAAAAATGATAAAACTTTGCAGTTTTTGCGTGCGGAGCAGTTTCCCCTGCTGGTCAGCTTTTTCCATCTAGCCTTTAAGCAACTTAACAGGATTCAATATAAACAGGCTGA
>DATLTB010000106.1:0-33174 GCA_035533815.1 Chitinophagaceae bacterium | reverse complement strand
TTGCAGGTCAAGGGGGGGCAGGCCAATCCTGCACCGCCAATTGGCCCTGCACTCGGTTCCAAGGGTGTCAACATCATGGAGTTCTGCAAGCAGTTCAATGCCAGGACCCAGGACAGGATAGGAAAGGTGCTCCCTGTTATCCTGACGGTATTCAATGACAAATCCTTCGAATTTGTCATCAAGACACCGCCCGCGGCGGTACAGCTGCTGGAAGCGGCAAAACTGCAAAGCGGATCCAAGGAACCGAACCGGAACAAGGTGGGAAAAGTGACCCTGGCGCAGGTGGATGCCATTGCCAAGGATAAAATGCCGGACCTGAATTGCTTCACCCTGGAAAGTGCCAGGTTGATGGTGGCAGGTACGGCCCGGAGCATGGGAATCACGGTGGAAGGGATGGCTGAAAAGGCAAACTGAACGAATCAATTCATAATATTTTCTGCAGATGGCAATCACCAAAAAAAGAAAATCAGCCCTGGCCAAGGTGGGCAGTAAGGAATATAGCCTGAAGGATGCGGCCTCCCTGGTCCGCGAAGTGAACTGCACTAAATTTGACAGCAGCGTGGATTTGCATATCCGCCTTGGAGTGGATCCCAAAAAGGCAGACCAGTCTGTCCGCGGGTCTGTCACCCTACCCCATGGCACGGGCAAATCCAAGAAGGTGCTGGTGCTCTGCCCCCCGGATAAGGAGGCAGAAGCCAAGGCTGCAGGAGCCGATTTTGCCGGGCTGGACGAATTTGTCCAGAAGATTGAAGGCGGATGGACAGATGTGGACGTGATCATCGCGACGCCAGCCGTCATGCCTAAGATCGGCAAGCTGGGCAAGGTGCTGGGACCCCGTAATCTCATGCCCAATCCCAAGACCGGTACGGTAACCAATGATTTTGCCGGAGCCATCCGGGATGTGAAGGGCGGAAAGATATCCTTCAAGGTGGACAAGGCGGGCATCATCCATGCTTCAGTTGGCAGGGTGTCCTTTGCGGCAGACAAGATTGAACAGAATTCCCAGGAACTGATCAATGCCATTGTCAAACTGAAGCCTTCCTCTGCCAAGGGGATCTACCTGAAAGGAGTTTCCCTGGCGAGCACCATGAGCCCGGGGATCACGGTAGATGCCAAATCATTAGCCATATAAGCAGTTATGAACAAGACGAAGAAAAACGAATCCATCGAGGTGCTGAAGACCAAGTTCTCCCGGTACCGGAATTTTTATTTTACCGATTCCAGTTCCATGACCGTGGCCCAGGTGAATAAACTGAGGAGGGTATGCTTCGACAGGCAGGTGGAGATGAAGGTGGCCAAGAACACCCTGATCAGAAAAGCCCTCGAAACATTCAGCGGGGATACTTACGCGGGAGTCTTTGATGCCCTTCAGGGACAGACGGCGATCCTGTTCTCGGAAAACGCCAAAACGCCTGCCCTGATCATCAGTGATTTTCGCAGGGATTCCGGGGCGGAAAGGCCCATGCTTAAAGCGGCATTCATAGATACGGAAGTGTACCTGGGGGACCGTTCGCTGGGTTTGCTGGGCAGGCTCAGGAGCAAGTCCGAGCTGGTCGGGGAGATCATTGGCATGCTGCAGTCCCCTGCCATCAGGGTCATTGGCAGCCTCCAGGCCGGAGGACAGAAACTGGCCGGAATACTCCAGACGCTGGAGCAGCGGCCGGCAGATTAAAAGATGCGGGGAGGTGGACCGGAAGGGTCATCATTATTTTGGCTTCCAAGTCACGACATAAACAACAATAACAACAATAACAACATTTACAACATTAACAACATTATTCACCCGTATACTTAAAACAAATATACTTCATGGCAGACTTAAAAGCATTTGCTGAACAACTGGTTAGCTTATCTGTAAAAGAAGTTAACGAACTGGCTAAAATCCTGAAAGATGAACATGGGATTGAACCGGCCGCAGCTGCCCCGGTGGCAGCCGCAGGACCTGCTGCTGCGGGAACGACCAAGGCAGTGGAGGAAAAAACCGCATTCACCGTGCTGCTCAAAGCCCCAGGTCCCAATAAACTGAATGTGGTGAAAGTGGTGAAGGAACTTACCGGCCTGGGTCTGAAAGAGGCTAAGGACCTGGTTGACGGCGCCCCGAAGCCCATTAAGGAAAATGTGGCCAAGGCAGAGGCAGAACAGCTTGCCGGCAAACTGAAGGATGCAGGGGCTGAAGTAGAGATCCAATAGCCGTTCCCCGGACGGTTTAAATAGGTCAAAAGTGGCAACATTTTTGGCCTGTTGCTGTGTTCAATGAATCTTACCTCTTAAACCCAGATATGTCTTCAAAAAAAGTAGTTGTCCCCGACAGGATCAATTTCGGTAAAATCAAGCAGGTAGTGGAAACCCCGGACCTGCTGGCCATCCAGATCCAGTCGTTCAAGGATTTTTTCCAGCTGGAGACCACTCCCGATAAACGCAACAACGAAGGATTATTCAAGGTATTCCGGGAAAATTTCCCGATCACGGATACCCGAAACATATTCAACCTGGAATTCCTGGATTATTTCGTGGACCCTCCCAGGTATACCATCGAGGAATGCATCGAAAGGGGACTGACCTATTCGGTACCCCTGAAAGCCAAGCTCCGCCTGAGTTGCAATGATGAGGAACATGTGGATTTCCAGACCATCGTTCAGGATGTGTTCCTGGGCAATATCCCATACATGACCCCCAGGGGTACCTTTGTCATCAACGGGGCCGAGCGGGTCGTGGTATCGCAGTTGCACCGCTCACCCGGGGTGTTCTTCGGCCAGTCCGTTCATCCCAATGGCACCAAGATCTATTCCGCCAGGGTCATCCCTTTCAAGGGAGCCTGGATGGAATTCGCCACGGACATCAACAATGTGATGTATGCCTATATTGACCGCAAGAAGAAATTCGCGGTCACGACCCTGCTCCGGGCGATCGGCTATGAGACCGATAAGGATATCCTGGAATTGTTCGGGATGGCCGATGAGGTGAAGGCGGATAAGAAAAACCTGGAGAAGTTTTCCGGCAAGAAGCTGGCTGCCCGCGTGCTGCGCAGCTGGGTGGAGGACTTCGTGGATGAAGATACCGGGGAAGTGGTCTCCATTGAGCGCAATGAAGTGGTCCTGGAACGGGACAGCGTGCTGGACAAGGAGAATATGGAAATGATCATCGGGCTGGGGGTGAAGACCGTCTTTCTGCAAAAGGAGGAGGTGAGCGGGGATTTCTCGATCATATACAATACCCTGAACAAGGATACCTCCAATTCCGAGCTGGAGGCCGTACAATATATTTACCGGCAACTGCGCGGCGCCGATGCCCCGGATGATGAGACGGCCCGCGGAATCATCGATAAGCTGTTTTTTTCTGACAAGCGCTATGACCTGGGAGAGGTAGGCCGCTATAAGATCAACCGCAAGCTCAACCTGGGTACCCCGCTCAACAAGCGGGTGCTGACCAGGGAGGATATTATCGAGATCATCAAATACCTAGTTCACCTCACCAATGGCAAGGCAGAGATTGACGATATTGACCACCTGAGCAACCGCAGGGTGAGGACCGTAGGGGAACAACTCTATGCCCAGTTCGGGGTAGGGCTGGCCCGTATGGCCAGGACCATCCGGGAGCGGATGAATGTCCGGGACAATGAAGTGTTCACCCCGGTGGACCTGATCAATGCCAGGACCCTTTCCTCAGTGATCAATTCCTTCTTCGGCACCTCCCAGCTGTCCCAGTTCCTGGATCAGACCAACCCCCTGTCCGAGATCACCCACAAGCGGCGTATCTCCGCCCTGGGGCCCGGAGGCCTGAGCAGGGAAAGGGCCGGCTTCGAAGTCAGGGACGTCCATTATTCGCATTACGGCAGGCTCTGCACCATCGAGACCCCGGAAGGACCGAATATCGGGCTGATATCCACCCTCTGCGTCCATGCGATGGTCAATGAGATGGGCTTCATTGAAACCCCATACCGCAAAGTGAAGGACGGGAAAGTGGATTTGCACAAGATAGAATACCTGAGCGCCGAGGAAGAGGACAATGCCAAAATTGCCCAGGCCAACGCAGAGATAGATGACAAGGGCCATTTCCTGACCGAAAAGGTGAAGGCCCGGCAGACCGGGGATTTCCCGGTCCTGGACCGCGGGGAAGTGGAATACATGGATGTCGCACCGAACCAGATCGTCGGGCTCAGTGCTTCCCTGATCCCATTTTTGGAACATGATGATGCCAACCGCGCCCTGATGGGATCCAATATGCAGCGGCAGGCCGTACCCCTGATCAACCCGCAGGTGCCCATCGTCGGCACCGGGCTGGAAGGGAAGGCAGCCCGGGACTCCCGGCTGCAGATCACCTCGGAAGGCAACGGGGTGGTGGAATATGTGGATGCCAATGAAATACATGTCCGCTATGACCGGGACGATATGCAGAAGCTGGTCAGTTTCGAGGAAGACCTGAAATGTTACCGGCTGACCAAATTCACCAAAACCAACCAGTCCACCTCGATCAACCTGCGGCCCTGCGTGCGCAAGGGACAAAAGGTCCAGTGGGGGGATTTTTTAACCGAAGGATATGCCACCAAGAACGGGGAACTCGCCCTGGGGCGGAACCTGAAAGTGGCCTTCATGCCCTGGAAGGGATATAACTTCGAAGATGCCATCGTCATCTCTGAAAAAGTGGCCAGGGAAGACCTGTTCACCTCCATCCATATCGATGAATATGAACTCGAGGTAAGGGATACCAAGCTGGGTGAGGAGGAGCTGACGGCAGACATCCCCAATGTCAGCGAGGAAGCGACCAAGGACCTGGACCAGCATGGCATCATCCGGGTAGGGGCCCATGTGAAGGAAGGGGATATCCTGATCGGGAAAATCACCCCGAAGGGAGAAAGCGATCCCTCCCCTGAGGAAAAACTGCTGCGGGCCATTTTCGGGGACAAGGCCGGGGATGCCAAGGATGCCTCCCTGAAAGCGCCGCCCTCCACGGAAGGTGTCGTCATTGACAAGAAACTGTTCTCCCGGGCCAAAAAGGACAAGAATTCCAAGGTGAGGGAAAAATCCTCCATGGAAAAACTGGAGAAGGTCCATGTGAAGAATTCCGAGGACCTGACGGCGGTGCTGCTGAGCAAGCTCCAGGTATTGCTGAAGGATAAACTCTCTGCGGGCATCACGAATAATTACGGGGAGATTCAGATCTCCAAGGGATCCAAGTTCTCGGCCAAGAACCTGGGCAATATCGATTACCAGAATGTCAATCCCCTGGGCTGGACCCATGATGAGCCGACCAATGAACAGATCAATACCCTGCTGCACAACTTTAATATCAAGTACAATGAGGAGCTGGGCAGGTATAAGCGGGAAAAATTCAACATATCCATCGGCGATGAACTGCCGGCCGGGGTGCTGAAGCTGGCCAAGGTTTACCTGGCTTCCAAGCGCAAGCTCAAGGTCGGGGACAAGATGGCCGGCCGCCACGGCAACAAGGGCATTGTGGCCAAGATCGTCCGGGATGAGGACATGCCCTTCCTGGAAGACGGCACTCCCGTGGATATCGTACTCAATCCCCTGGGTGTTCCTTCGCGGATGAACCTGGGCCAGATCTATGAAACGGTGCTGGGCTGGGCCGGGGAGAAGCTGGGCGTTAAATTCGCCACCCCCATCTTTGACGGCGCAACGACCACCGAAATCGCAGAAAATATCCAAAAGGCCGGCCTGCCTAAATTCGGGCATACCTTCCTGTTCGACGGGGAGACCGGGGAACGCTTTCACCAGAAGGCCACCGTAGGGGTGATTTACATGCTGAAGCTCTCCCATATGGTAGACGACAAGATGCATGCCCGTTCCATCGGCCCCTACAGCCTGATCACCCAGCAGCCCCTGGGCGGGAAGGCCCAGTTCGGCGGCCAGCGTTTCGGGGAAATGGAAGTATGGGCGCTGGAAGCCTATGGCGCTTCCAATATCCTCCAGGAACTGCTCACCCTGAAATCCGATGATATCATCGGCAGGGCCAAGACCTATGAAGCCATTGTCAAGGGAGACAATATCCCCAAGGCCGGCACCCCCGAATCCTTTAACGTGCTGATTCATGAGCTCAGGGGGTTGGGCCTGGATCTCAAATTTGAATAAGGGTTGCGGCCAGAAAATGGCTGGCAGCCTGTTCACCTGATGATCATTTCATTTCGGCTAAAAGCAAAAGATCAGAAATATGGCAATCAAAAAGGAAAATCGTCCAAAGCTGAACTTCACCCAGATCACCATCAGCCTGGCCTCCCCGGATTCCATCCTGGAGCGGTCCTACGGCGAGGTGCTGAAACCCGAGACCATCAATTACCGGACCTATAAGCCGGAACGTGACGGGCTTTTCTGCGAACGGATCTTCGGACCAGTCAAGGATTACGAATGCTACTGCGGAAAATATAAGCGGATCCGGTACAAGGGTATCGTCTGCGACCGCTGCGGAGTGGAAGTGACCGAGAAGAAAGTGCGCCGGGAACGGATGGGCCATATCAAGCTGGTGGTTCCGGTGGTGCATATCTGGTATTTTAAGTCGCTGCCTAACAAGATCGGCTACCTGCTGGGCATGTCCTCCAAAAAACTGGAGACCATTGTATATTACGAACGTTTCGTGGTGATCCAGCCGGGGATTAGACAGGAAAAAGGACTCAATACCCTGGACCTGCTGACCGAGGAGGAATACCTCGAAATCCTGGATTCCCTGCCTAAGGACAACCAGATGCTGCCGGATGAAGATCCCAATAAATTCATTGCCAAGATGGGAGCCGAAGCCACCCATATGCTCCTGTCCCGCATCAAGCTGGATGAACTTTCCTACTCCCTGCGCAACCAGGCGGCTACCGAGACCTCGCAGCAGCGGAAGGCTGAGGCCCTCAAGCGGCTAAGCGTAGTGGAGGCATTCCGGGAAGCCAACCAGAACATCGTGAACCATCCCGAATGGATGGTCATGCAGTATATCCCGGTGGTCCCGCCGGAACTGCGGCCGCTCGTACCGCTGGATGGCGGCCGGTTCGCCTCCTCGGACCTCAATGACCTGTACCGCAGGGTCATCATCCGCAATAACCGGTTGAAGCGCCTGATCGAGATCAAGGCCCCTGAAGTGATCCTGCGCAATGAAAAGCGCATGCTGCAGGAAGCCGTGGATTCCCTGTTTGATAATTCCCGCAAATCCAATGCCGTGAAGGCCGAGGGCGGGCGTGCCCTGAAATCCCTGAGCGATGTGCTCAAGGGCAAGCAGGGCCGGTTCCGCCAGAACCTGCTGGGTAAACGCGTGGATTATTCCGGCCGTTCCGTCATCGTGGTGGGCCCGGAACTGAAGCTCCACGAATGCGGCCTTCCCAAGGACATGGCTGCCGAGCTGTTCAAACCCTTCATTATCCGCAAACTGATCGAAAGGGGGATCGTCAAGACGGTGAAATCTGCCAAGAAGCTGGTGGACCGTAAGGAAGCCGTAGTCTGGGATATCCTGGAAAACATCCTGAAAGGACATCCCGTGATGCTCAACCGGGCCCCGACCCTGCACCGCCTGTCCATCCAGGCCTTCCAGCCCAAGCTGGTCGAAGGCAAGGCTATCCAGCTGCATCCCCTGGTCTGCACGGCATTCAATGCAGACTTTGACGGGGACCAGATGGCGGTCCATGTTCCCCTGAGCAATGCGGCGATCCTGGAAGCCCAGTTGCTGATGCTGTCCAGTCATAATATCCTTAACCCGCAAAACGGAACCCCGATCACCCTGCCTTCCCAGGATATGGTGCTCGGTCTCTACTATATCACCAAGGGTAAGAAATCAGCGGAAGGGGATAAGGTCAACGGGGAAGGAAAATCCTTTTACTCCGCAGAAGAAGTGATCATCGCTTATAATGACAACAAGGTGGACCTGCATGCCTGGATAAAGGTGAAGGGAGAGGTTCGCACGGGTCCGGGCCAGCTGGAGACCAGGATGATCGATACCACGGTGGGCAGGGTGCTTTTCAACCAGACGGTGCCCCGGGAAGCAGGGTACATCAATGCCTTGCTGACCAAGAAATCACTCCGGGAAATTATCGGGGACATCATCAAGGTCACCGATATTCCGAAGACCGCCAAATTCCTGGATGAGATCAAGACCCTCGGGTACCGGATGGCTTTCAAGGGAGGACTTTCGTTCAATATCAATGACCTGATCATACCCGAAGCCAAACAATCCATGATCGACAATGCAACCAGTGAAGTGGGTGAAGTATGGGAGAACTATAATGTGGGACTGATCACCAACAACGAACGTTACAATCAAATCATTGATATCTGGTCCCGGGTGGATACCAAGTTAACCGAGACCCTGATCCGGGAACTGGCCAGTGACAAGCAGGGGTTCAACTCCGTATATATGATGCTGGATTCCGGGGCCCGTGGATCCAAGCAGCAGATCAAGCAGCTTGCCGGGGTGAGGGGACTGATGGCCAAGCCCCGCAAATCCGGTTCCACCGGTTCGGAGATCATCGAGAACCCCATCCTATCCAATTTCAAGGACGGCCTGAACGTGCTGGAATATTTCATCTCCACCCATGGTGCCCGCAAGGGATTGGCCGATACCGCGCTGAAGACTGCCGATGCAGGCTACCTGACCCGGCGGCTGGTGGATGTCGCCCATGATGTGGTGATCAATGAAGAAGATTGCGGAACCCTGAGGGGCATCGCCACCACGGCGCTGAAGGATAATGAGGAGATCGTGGAACCTCTTTTTGACCGGATCCTGGGCCGGACCTCCCTGCATGATATATATGACCCGGCCTCCGATGAGCTGATCACGGCCGCTGGTTCTGAGATTACCGAAGAGGTGGCTCACCGGATCGAGGACAGTGCCATAGAATCTGTGGATATCCGGTCCGTGCTCACCTGTGAAAGCCGCAGGGGGGTCTGCGTCAAATGCTATGGCAAGAACCTGGCTACCGGTTATCTGGCCCAGAAGGGAGATGTGGTAGGCATAATTGCCGCCCAGTCGATCGGGGAACCGGGAACCCAGCTTACCCTGCGTACTTTCCATGTGGGAGGTGTGGCCGGCTCTACGGCAGTGGATTCCCAGTTGATCGCCAAATTCGACGGCAGCGTGCATTTTGACGGACTTCGCACGACCACCCATGAAAAAACCGATGGCACAAAAGTTCAGGTGGTCATTGGGAGAACCGGTGAACTGCGTATCATGGATGCTAAAAATGACCGCCTGCTGATCACCCACAATGTGCCTTATGGGTCCACCCTCATTGTCAAGGATGGACAGAAGCTGGTCAAGGGAGATGTGATCTGCACCTGGGATCCGTTCAATGCGGTCATTGTTTCCGAAATCGCCGGTACGGTGAAGTTCGAGAGCATCATCGAAGGCATCACCTTCCGGGAAGAAGCCGATGAGCAGACCGGCCACCGGGAAAAAGTGGTCATAGAAACCAAGGACAAGAATAAAATACCCTCCATCCTCATCGAGAAAGGCAAGGAAGTCAAAACCTATAACCTGCCCGTAGGATCGCATATCGTGGTGGATGAGAAAGATGAGGTGAGGCCCGGACAGGTCATTGTAAAGATTCCCCGGGTGATCGGCAAGCTCCGCGATATCACGGGAGGCCTGCCCCGGGTCACTGAATTGTTTGAGGCGCGTAATCCTTCCAACCCGGCCATTGTGTCCGAGATCGACGGGGTAGTCGCTTTCGGCAGCATCAAGCGGGGTAACCGGGAGATCATCATCGAATCCAAGGAAGGAGCGGTTAAAAAGTACCTGGTGCCCCTGACCCGGCATATCCTGGTGCAGGACGGAGATTTTGTCAAGGCGGGAACGGCACTCTCCGATGGGTCCATTACTCCGGCTGATATCCTGGCCATCAAAGGTCCTTTTGCCGTGCAGGAATACCTGGTCAATGAGATCCAGGAAGTGTATCGCCTGCAGGGGGTAAAGCTCAATGATAAGCATATTGAGGTGATCGTCCGCCAGATGATGCGTAAAGTGACCATTGAAGACCCAGGAGACACCAAATTCCTGGAAGGGGATACAGAGGACAAGTTTGAATTTTTCCTGGAAAATGACAGTATTTTCGATAAGAAAGTCATCCTTGAACCCGGAGAATCAGGCATTTTCAAATCCGGGCAGATCGTGAGCCTCAGGCAGGTGCGGGAGGAAAATTCCGCCTTGCGCCGGGCAGATAAAAAACTGGTGCAGTTCCGCGATGCGGAGCCCTCCACATCCAGCCCGCTGCTGCTGGGGATCACCAAGGCATCTCTGGGAACCCGCAGCTGGATATCCGCGGCATCCTTCCAGGAGACCACCAAGGTCCTTTCCCAGGCGGCCATCAACGGCAAGACCGACCTGATGCTGGGACTGAAGGAAAATGTGATCACGGGTCACCTCATCCCTGCGGGCACGGGCCTGCGGGAGTTTGATAACCTGGTGGTGGGCTCAAAGGAAGAGTATGACATCCTGGTTGCGTCCAAGGAATCCATGCATTTTGAAGAGGAAGAATAACCGGTCATGTAAGGAACAGAAAAAGCCTGCCGGTCATCGCAGGCTTTTTTCTTGATGCTGGAGAATACATATCAGGGTAGGGGTTGACCGGGCTGTTAACCCGCTAAAGTCACTCCAAAACACCTAACTTTGCCCAACCCCGCGGGAGGTCTTCAGCCCCCGAATTTTGTTGCTCTTGTCACTTAACCCTGGATTGGAGTTGAACCATAAAATAAATTTGCGCGGCTATCCGGATTCCATCTGCCTTCAGGCCGCTTTTACCTTAAAACCCGCTTAATGAAAAATGCTTTTATCGGGCTCAATGTCCTGTTATTCATCGGGGTCGGTATATTGTTCTACTGGCATTTCCATCCTTCCGCAAACACGCAGCATTCCCCGGGATATTACACCCGCAGGGATTCAGCTATTTTAAACACTTCCGGATTCAAGATTGCTTATGTGAACCTGGATTCCCTGGAAGCCAATTATGCTTTTTTCAGGCGGAGTAGTGCCGCATTCAATAAAAAGCAGGCAACCATGGAAGCAGAGCTGACCGGGGACGATCGTGCCCTGCAAATGGAGGAAGCCCGCTTGCAGCAAAAAGCGTCCACCATGACCCAGGCTGAGGGAGAAGCAGCCCAGAAGGAGGTGATCCAGCGCCAGCAGCAGTTACAGATTAAGGAACAGAATATGCGCCAGGAACTGCTCAATGAACAAGCCATTTTTCAGGATAACCTGCAAAGACGGCTGGACAGGTTTTTGAACAAGTACAATGCCGATAGGAAGTTCGCCTATATCCTGTCTTATTCCAAGGGATTGAATGTCATGCTGTATAAGGATAGCACCTTTGACATCACCAAGGATGTGGTCGCAGGCCTGAATGCAGATTCCACAAATGCCCCCAAACGATAAGGTTCACTTCCTGAATAAGAGATTCCGGTTTATTTGATTATCTTGAAGCCCTGGCCGCCATACTGCGGCCAGGGCTTTCAGCAGGAACGCATGCCCAACCCAACTCCTACATCCTTCCGGCGCTCCCTTGGTCTTATTGATGGCATCCTGCTGGTCTCGGGTGTCATGATCGGCTCAGGTATTTTTTTGGTCAGCGCGGATATTTCCCGGACCGTGGGCGGGGCCGGATTGCTCCTGCTGGTCTGGATCATCGGAGGGTTCATGACCATCACCGCCGCTATCAGCTATGGAGAATTGTCCGGTATGTACCCGAGGGCCGGGGGTCAATATGTATACCTGCGGGAGGCCTTCAGCCCCCTGGTGGGGTTCCTTTATGGATGGTCTTTTTTTGCGGTGATTGAGACAGGGACCATTGCGGCCGTGGGAGTTGCTTTTGCCAAATACCTGGCGTATATATACCCCGCACTAGGGGAAAGCCATAATCTGCTCATCATCGGCCGGTTCAGCATTTCCGCTGCCCAGCTGGTAGCCATATCCATGATCATCCTGCTGAGCTTTATCAATACCCGGGGTATCCAAAGCGGAAAGCTGATCCAGGCGGTGTTCACGACCGCCAAAATACTGGCGCTGGCCGCACTGATCCTGTTCGGCTTCCTCCTGGCTTTCCGGCCGGGCATCTGGCACATGAACTGGTTGCATGCCTGGCAGGGATTCCGGTATCCCGGCACTCCGAAGTCCCCGGGTAACCCCATTGCCCTTCATGGTCTTCAGCTGGCCGCTTTTATCGGGGTAGCCATGGTGGGTTCCCTGTTTTCCAGCGATGCCTGGAACAGTGTGACCTTCATTGCCGGGGAGATCCGGCGGCCGGAAAAGAATATCGGGCTGAGTCTTTTTTTCGGCACCCTGACCGTTACGGTCATTTACATCCTATGTAACCTGGTATACCTGGCTGTCCTACCCATGCATGGCATTGCTTTCGCTCCTGCGGACCGGGTTGCCGCTTCCGCCTCCCTGTTCATTTTCGGGAAGTACGGAGCGGTGGTCATTGCCTTGATGATCATGGTCTCCACTTTTGGCTGTGTGAACGGGCTGGTCCTTAGCGGGGCCAGGGTATATTATACCATGGCAAAGGATGGGCTGTTCTTCCGAAAGACAGGTTCGCTGAATACCCGGGGAGTACCTGCATATGGGATCTGGCTGCAGTGTATCTGGGCAGCCGTGCTCTGTTTATCCGGAAAATATAATGACCTGCTGGATTATGTGGTCTTTGTCGTCCTGATCTTTTATGTGCTGACCATCGCCGGCATTTTCCGGCTGAGGCGGACCAGGCCGGAACATCCCAGGCCATACCGGGCATTCGGATATCCCGTGCTTCCGGTCCTCTATATTTTGCTGGCCATAGCCATATGTATTTCCCTTTTTATTTACCGGCCCATGTATACCTGGCCCGGACTGCTCATTGTAGTGCTGGGCATCCCCCTGTATTACCTGATCAGGGGCAGGACTGCAAAGCAGGACCTTTAATATCTGTTCTCATGGCCTATGATTTTTTTGATAACCTGTTCAGTCATTTCAACAACATCCGGGCAACTGTAATTGGGGATGTGATGCTGGATACCTACCTGTGGGGAAGGGTGGACCGGATATCCCCGGAAGCGCCGGTGCCCGTGGTCACCATCGAAAAAAAGGAAAGCCGGCCCGGGGGGGCGGCAAATGTGGCCGCCAACCTCCGGGCCCTTGGCGCTTCTGTCGGCCTGTTTTCAGTAACCGGTGATGATGATATGGCGGAATTGCTTTGCGATAAACTGGATCAGCTGGATATTTCCGCACAGGGGATACTTAAAAGCAAAGCGAGATCTACCACGTCCAAAACGAGGATACTCAGCCGCAACCAGCAGATGATCCGTTTTGATTCGGAGATCAATGCAGACCTGGACGCGGACGATGAAATTGATTTACTGAACAAAGTGCTGTACAGCCTGGAATCGGAACGGCCCGATGTGGTCATTCTTGAAGATTACAACAAGGGGGTATTATCCGCTCATGTCATCCAGCAGGTCATCGCCAAATGCAATGTGCTGGGCATTCCCACCTGTGTGGATCCCAAACTCCGCAATTTCCTGGCTTATAAGCAAGCTACCATCTTCAAGCCTAACCTCAAGGAAGTACAGGAAGCTTTGCATCTGTTGGTACATGGAGTAGACCTCCAGTCCTTGAATGAAGTACATGAACTGTTGATCCGGGAACTGGCTCATCAGGTAACGTTCATCACGTTGTCGGAAAAAGGCGTCTTTTACCAGGATGCCAGGCAGGGGGAAGTCGTGCCTCCCCACCTGAGGAATATTGCAGATGTCAGCGGGGCCGGGGATACCGTCATCGCCACTGCTGGACTGGTCTGGGCGGCCACTAAAAACGCCCGCCTGATGGCGGAGATCGCCAACCTGGCCGGGGGCCTGGTATGCGAACAGGTCGGGGTAGTTGCCGTGGATAAGGACAGGCTGCTCGCAGAATGCCGGCAGTTACTGAAATAGAAGGCCGGGGAATCAGTATTAATAATTTGATCTGATGAAGTTAAGGGCAGCCCGGACGAAGTTTATCCTGCAATCTGCATGAACCCGGAAAGGGGAATGTGATTTTAGCGGAATTCCCGAAAGGGGGAACCAGGCACCAGGTACATCCTGAAATTCCTTATTTTTGCAGCCCTTGCCCGATAGTATAATGGCAGTACAGCAGATTTTGGTTCTGCTTGTCCTGGTTCGAATCCAGGTCGGGCAACTTTTTATAAATGGAATTCCGGGAAATGCTTTAGCGACAGATTTCGATTGAGTGATGAGTATTGATTTTATATGATTCTGTTTGCTTATTGGGCAATGTGCCAAGGGCTTATGCAAACACTCCTTTTTATTACTTTGAGAGGCAATAAATCTTATGGCTTGTTGTCATTGCCTCTTTTCTCATGAGACTCCATATGGTTATCCATTTTTAGTCAGAGAATAAGGTCAATTCTCATGAATCTTCCAGCCAAAGTAAAGAGGGGAATTCCCCCAGATCATCGCAGGCTACCCAAATTCTTAAACATTTCTTAGATTTGTATCATGCCCGTCATATCAATGTTTTAAGGATTAAAAATTTTCATGTACTTTTTGAAAACATAGTAGCACAAATGGCCTTATAAACATGTAAAATATGGGGAACAAGATGCTGTTTATAAAATCCCAACTGGCGATTTGATTGAGGGATCTATGCCATCGAACAAAGAAAAACTTGTTCAGTCATGGATTGAAATTCATAGGGAAGATTTGATGGCCAACTGGCAATTGGCTGTAACAGGGAATAAGATTTTTACTATCGACCCATTAAAATAATCGATATGAACCCAAGAGTGTCTATTGGCCACTATCAAAACCCATATAAATTGATACTTACCTTTACAAATAAGGAAGTAAAGGAGTTTGACTTGACCAATTACCTTAGGTTCCCTGTTTATGGGGTTTTGAAGAAGGAATGCTATTGTCAGAAAGCTAAAGTATTTAACGGGACTGTAGTTTGGGATGAATTTACTGATTTCGATCCCGATACGTTGTATTTGAAAAGTAAAACGTTGCAAAAGGCTTAATCCTGACAGGTACACCAATAGTTATTGGCAGTATAAATTTTGAATGCCTCCTGTCGCATAGTATCATTCCAGCCGCACCTTCACGGAAAATCCAGCGATTAGAGAAATGACAGATTTTGCAAAAAAGAATCTGTATAAGTTGTCGGCAATTTGCCATGTAGTGATTTCGGCAAATAGGAATGCATGAACTAAGCCAAAAATAGTCGATTAGGTAATATTATCATAAATCGATTTTCTGTGCTGCATTCTATCGCTTTCTCCACTAAGATTTACCATTTCAAACCGGAACAAAAGCCGATCTAAAAGAGCTGTTGTGATCACTTCATCTCCGATAGTTACCACCCATTACTTAAGGGATTTATTGGTAGTGATTATATATGAGGTAGTTTCATATAAAGCAATGATAAAATGAAAAAAAGCATTGGCTTCCGGCCGGGTGGCAGAAAGCGTCATTAAATTCTAGATCCAATACCCCGAGGAGATAATTATTACTTTAGTTGGGGGCCCTGTGTTGTTACAATTATTTTACCTGCAATTTAGGGCGCAGACTTGCTTTAACCTTTTTAACCAGGGAGACAGGCACACCCACCAACTCGGCAACCTTGTTAACCGAGAAGTCTGTATTTTCCAATAACAACCTGGCGGCCTTTTCATTGGCCTTCATATTCGCCACTTGCTCAATAATTCCCATGGTATTCTTTTTACCAGATAAACGATCTAATTCTTCCCTAAAGATACGATTCATTTCAGGTTTTTCAAAGAGGACGTAATTTTCCAAAAAGGTTAAAATAGCCCTGATCTTCTTCCTTGAAAACACTCCTTTTCGATATAATAATCTGGCAATTAATAGTTTTTGTTCCAGTAATCTTATATCCAGATTCTTCCCTTTCAGTAACAGTTTTTTCGCCGCCAGCAGCACCAGGGCAAAAGGATTATCACTAGCTTCAAGATCACTATTCTTAAAGTCTGTAATATGCAATGTATTAAACTTATACATTAGCTCCAAGCCTTCATAGGCCAGTTCAAACCGATCACCCATCCTCTTGCCATCCAACCCCGTAAAAATGGCGATAGGAATTACCGGCTGATCGAAGAACCGATCATAAATTCGATAAAAGTATTTAAACATTCTTTTCGTAAACTCCCGATCATATTGGCCCTGCACCTCGATATGAATTAGCAAATACTTCTCATTTCCGCTCTTGGTATATATTTTCACCAATTTATCGACGAATCTTGTATCCGAATCCTTTTCTGGTTCCGGATACAGTTCGGCCAGCTCCTTATCCAAAAAGACGACCTTTCTTTTCATGTTGAAACGAGATTCCGTATCAGTAAACAGAAACATCAACAGATCTGGAAATACCTCCTCCAAGATACCTTTCCAAAGAATATCATTTTTCCGTCTCATTAAATATAAATATGAAATAAGGGAATCCATTTATGTCCAAAATCATTATCCGCACTCGATTTCAGGACTTGAAGGGGAGACTACAAAGATACAAAATACATCGAATCCAATAAAATATAATTGGGCTTCGTATGATATTAAACGTTAAATAAGTGTAATGCATTTCTTACTTTTTTCGGGAAGGATATTTATTTGGAGCCAGCAGGTCAGCTACATCAACTTTTTAAATCATTGACAATAGCGTGTAATACTTTAAATATCGGCTGCCTTTCATTCGGCCATCACCTGTTGCTTACTGAACAATTAAATTGCTGTAATCTTATAGAGATAAAATTTCCTTTTTCCGCCCGTTTATTGTATCCAAAACAGTAATTTAAAAGCTAGTTTTGGCCATTTATAAATTTTAATATGTGTCCATAACTTTAAAATCAGGGGCAGGCTGGTGGTGCAGTTCAGACAATGTGGGCATAGGCTTCATGAGGAGAAGACCAAGATCGTGTATTGCGGTACGGGTAAGCTAGCGGAAGGAGGGACGATTCGTGAGTTTGGCTTTCCGGGCTATACTTTCCGAAGAAGGACAGCTCGACGGAAGAAAGGGAAAATCTTTACCAGTTTTATACCAGCTGTGTGCAAAAAAGTGGCAAAGTCCATTCGATCTCAGGTGAAGGAAATAGAAAGTCTTCAACGAACAGTGAGCAATTTGAGAAACAAGCAGCGGAACTGGCTACGAAGATTAGGGGATGGTTTGAGAACTATGGGAAGTTGTACCGGCCAGAAATCATACGGCAACTTCGGTAAATCAATTCAAAGGTGGCAGGCTAGGCGAGAAGAAAGTTCAAAAATTTTGCAAAGGTGCGGCGGAATGCATTGAAATGTCTGAGAAAAATATCGAAGGCAATGCCCATTCTGTTTGGCCACTGGAAAAGAAAGGCTATTTTCCATGTTCCGTAATGAAAAGCTTGAAGCCCGGAGAATTGCTTCACTGATTTTGTGAGAGGTTTGGTCTGAATGTCCTTATCTATTCGACCGGCCCACTGAATTACCAAAGTAATTGTCAAAATGTTGACAATATTTCAATATTTAAGTTTTGATTAAAATAGGATAACCTAATTCCTAAAATCAGTGAAATACAAAATTTTAAGAGAATCCTTGTTATTCCTGTTGCCAGTCTGAAAAAATAATCTGGAAATTCTGGTTTGGAAATCGGCTATGGAATATCATGAACCTGATCAAAAAAAGATAAATGGGGAAAACCAGCAAATTAGCCCCCGGCTTATTACAATATCATAATTTCTTTCCGGATTTAATACCAGTCAAATTCAACTCAGGGGTTAAAAATTTCAATTTAACTTTGATATTTGGTACTTTATCCAATTGTCTAAGTTATCTTTGCCCCTTGAATTTTTAAACAGTAATCAACAGGGAATGAAAATTTACATTGCCCGATAGTATAATGGTAGTACGACAGATTCTGGCTCTGTATGTTCGGGTTCGAATCCTGATCGGGCAACATTCTTTTAATACACTATTGTAAATCAATCTGTTACGATATTTTTTTTAGGAGGCAATATTAGGGTCAATTATATATCTATCTCAATTCTGTATGGATTTCTCAAAATTTAGTCTTTACGACTCGTTTCTAATATGATATGGAATAAGTCGTATCATCGTGAATTCATTTTAAATATGTAGATATTGAGGGATAACGGTTTACTGGTCTGATCAGGCAAAGATTTTTACTACTTCACTTGCTACGAAGCACTAAAGTTCAAATTTACAAAAAGCTATCCTACCAAGCACTACACCGAAGGCTTACATTGCAAATACAAATATTGTGCGTTCATACATTATTTACCCACGGGTTTGAACTTGCTTTCCTTGATACGATTTTGAATAAATAATTTCAATTCAGCTAAGGTCATGCCCTTGGTTTCCAAACTTATTTTGTCTCTAATTTCACGCATCAATTTTACTGCGTCAATTTTCTTTTCTTTTTTAATCATTTCCATAATTAATTAAATCTTTTGGACTTCTTATTTCTATCATCGGATAACCCAATTTGAGGTTTACTGAATTGTAACCTTTTATTTTGTCCAGGTTAACAATGTGTTTAAAATTCCAACTCGCTAAAACGTCTACACGGTTAATTGTTGCTAATGAAATATGTCTGCAATCTTCCAAGCTTATTTGTCCAACCACTTTCTCCAAAATATATTTGTTTGCAAGAATAATAACTTCTTCGGTCAGTTCAACCCTTTGAAATTTGTCTGTCGAATAATTGTATAATAATTCTCTAACTATTTTAGGGGCGTTTAATAATTCAAGGTCAAGTACATCAGAAACCACAAAAATAATTTCACTTTTTTCAAGTCTGTCAAATAATAAACGTGTTGCATTTTTAAATTCTTCGTCAAAGTAACCACCACCACTGAAGTATCAATATAAATTCGTTATTTCAAGCCGTCCGTTTAATACCGAGCGAATTTACATTAATTTTTCTCAAGAGTTAAAATCAGATGGATATTCACTCGCATGACGAGCGTTCGGTATTTGCGATGGTGTGGGCATTTATAAGAATGGCATGATTATACGAATTGCTCATTATAAGAATGGTCAATACGAGGGACTAATGACCTTTTACCATCAAAATGGAAAACTATGGAGCGAGCGTATTTATAGAAACGGTATGCCGTATACATTATTATTCAATCACGGTAGCGATGGTGATCCGGTTGAAAAAGGGACATTGAATGAAGGTAATGGCACATTGCATATTTATAATCCAAATGGAAGTTTATTAAGGATTGAAGAATATCGTAATTCGGAAAGAATCAGTGAATAAGTTTCAGGCAGCTTATATCCAGCCAATTTAGGCGATTTCACTTACAGAATGATAAAAGTTCGCACCTCTGGTAATATCTAGAAATTCGTAGTAGCGTGTATCTTTGTAGATAATTTCTAGATATAGGTCATCACGCTACTATCGCAGCCAGTCGTCTTAAATCTATAAAATGGTTTGAAAACTTTTCGATACGGATAACGCCGGATAAAAGTCTTGGAATGCAAGGCTTTTACTGATCTCCAAGCCGAAATCCTTTTTTGAATCAAGGGATCCACTATAGAGTCGTTTTGGGTAAGTGAATCTTCCTTTATATTAATTTTGCTTGTTTGATATATTCAATAAAAGATAATATTTTTTTCACCCCATCCGGATCAAATAAGAAAGGCTGAACATCCTTTGCCATTTCTTTCATATCTATTTTGCTGCATTTATCCAGCACTTGGGCTTTCAACTCCCTGGCATCTTGAATATTTGCTTTCCGTTGTAGGTAATCATAGTTTGGAGAATCTATCATGGACAGAATAAAGATCACATCAAAAAAATCTCTTCCTTTATTCCGGTTCCTGTTAAGAATAGCGTAAAATTTTTGGGCCAATAATATATCCAGGGGAGTAATGTTGATTTGAGTGAATATATCGAAGCGATTCAAAATATGACCTACTGGTTTGAAATCAATGCCCTGTGGTTCTGTATCCAGCTGGATCAGCATTTTTTCCTCCTGATATCCGGACATGCCTTCCTGATATAAAATCTTTGGAAAGCGGATATAGCAATAGTAAGCGTCCTTAAATTCAGTTTTCATTTCTACGACATAACCCTCAATTTCAATTTTTTTTACAATTAGATTTGAAATGTTATCAAATACATTCTCCTTTAGCTGAAAATGATCAAAAACCAGATCCTCAGAAAATCTTTGGTTGCCATGAACAATGCGAAGACAGGTTCCGCCCAGAAAAATCAGTTCGCCAGCATATTTACTATCAAATATGATCTGTAGAATCTTGCATTGCAAATATTCACGGAGTAGAAATCTCTTGTACCCCCGGAGATTAACAGGATAATTCTTTTCTATTTCAGGAAGGGTAAGCATTTAGTATTATTTTTTTCAGGTATTTAATTCTTTTATCCAGTGTGAAACTTTTAAATACACTGGCGTAATCAGTCAATTTATTCCAGTTTACAATTTCCTTCATCATGGAAGTATTGAAACGGGTTGCTTCCAGATCCTGGGCAGATTTAATATGGGAATGGAGATATAAATAATCCAGAATGGCTTTTTCAACTTCAGCCATCAATAATGGAAGTTTATTTTTAAATAATATCCGGTAGCCAAAGAAAAATTCGGGTTTTATGGAGCGATAGTGAAATAACCCAACCGGAGTGGTATATGAAATCGTTTTTAATGTGGTCATTGCCTGCAAACTGAATACTCCTTCCGGGATAAGATGATAATAGGAAAGGGCCGATTCCAACGAAACATAGGAAGGTCTGCAAAGGCAGTTGCTGATACGGACAAAAATCATATCATCTATCGGTACTTCAGCAAATAAATACCATTTATTGATCAGTCTGACCAGGTATTTTTTATCCTTCCATTCAAAGAGCCTCCTGGAATCAAAGTCAGGAAAGATCTTTGCCACATCTCTGGTTGAAAATACTTCAAATGGAAGCAAGTTTTCCCTGAAAGTCAGGTAATTCATTTTTATTTCGTTTCTAGGTTAAAAATAACAAAATTAAGAAATAATTAGATTTTGATTTGTCATTTTAAAAATGCTATTCCAAGTCAGTTGAGCTATTAAATGAATGACATCCGTGTCCGCTTGCGTTTTGGGCGGAAGGCAATGTGGAAGACTGAAGCCTTTGCAAATACTGATTCAAGAATGATCGGCAGGGAGCTGAAATAGATCTGAGGTCTTGAGCAATCCTACACTCTGCAAAGCCGGTAACGGGAATAGCAAGCCGGCTTCCATGACCCCCTGATGGGATTCAAACTTCACCTGGGGTTCATCTCCTGCCATAGCTGAGTTGCGGCGATCTACAAATCGGGTAGTGGCTATGACCAGCGGAGCTGCCACATCCTGACCATTACGGTCGTTAAGGGGGTGCCTTCATCTTGGGTAGTAGCTAGGTCCGGTGGGGTTGCTATATCCTGGCAGTTACAGTCGTTAAGGGTATGGCCTGCCCCCTGGTAAGTCGATTCAACCGGAGTTTTATTTTAGATAGCCTTGCAGGATACTACAAGCGGATGGAAGATTCCTGCACTTCTCCTGTTTTGCAATGCTGTGAATACGTTGACCCTTATTTGTTGCGCTGGATGCGGTCCTTCCTTTCCCCGAATATCTTATGGGCTGTCCCTTTGCGATTGTCGGTCCGGAAAACCTAATCTCTCCCTTCTTCACGAGTTTCCGGTATTACCAGTTTTCGTTGTCTTCGCTCACTTGGAAATATCATTCGATGTCCACCTTACTGCACAGGGTTTGGTGAAACAGGTTGCTGGTAAAATGGCGGAATGCCTTCAGGTCATCTTTGTCATGGGCAAATACAGGTAGCCCGCTGACAATCTATTGGACAAGGCCGTCTTTTTCATAGACCTTCGCACAATCGGAGATCATTCGGGTGTCCGGGGGAACAGGGATAGTCTTAGCTGCATTCCGGAAAATGACCACATTTTCCTTTTGCGAGGTCCTCATCACTTCTCCCATATTAATTGGTCTTAGGTCAGGAGATCTGACACAAGGGATTTATTTGCATAGTGGATATTTTACCCCTATATTTGGGTATATTTACCCATATGGCAAATTCTATAAAATCTAAAACCGGTGTTGTTAAAGGTGAAAAGGCGGTAGCCCTAGGTTCACATCACATAGAACTAGGGCTTACTAGAAGGTTATCCCATGCGGAAATGACCTGGAAATTGTTGGGAGGACGGCATTTTATGACCCATAAGCCGAAAACAACTTTGGAATTTTATGGGGCAGTGAGAAAGGGTGTTCCGAAACTGTCTATTGATTTTCTTGCCCAGGTGATGGATATTCCCATGACAAAAATGGCGATTCTCTTAAACTTATCCTATAAAACGCTTACACGTAAAAATAGAGTTGATCTATTAGACACCCCTGTTTCCTCTCATGCATATGAATTAGCGGATACAATTGCAAAGGGCCTAGGCGTATTTGAGGACGAAGACCGCTTAAATCGATGGCTTAAAAAGGAAAACCGGGCTTTAAAGGGAGCTAAACCTTATGATCTTCTGGATACTTCCACGGGGATCAAATTAGTAAATCAAATTCTTGGACGTATCGAAGAAGGAGTATATTCCTGATATGGTTGTCTACAGAATAGTAAAATCTGAAGCAAGAACCAAGGATCTGAGTGGCAGAGGCGCCTTTATTGACGGGGGTCGCTGGAACAACCCAGGAATCTTTCTACTATATACAAGTATCAACAGTTCCCTGGCACTATTAGAGAGCCTGGTACATTTCGATGAATCGGAGTTGCCGCCCCGAATGTTTATTATGCGAATTGAAATTGATGATACGGCTCCCATATATCAGTTTCCTGACGAAGACCTCCCAAAGAATT
The DNA here is from genome assembly GCA_035533815.1 of Chitinophagaceae bacterium. GTDB lineage: Bacteria > Bacteroidota > Bacteroidia > Chitinophagales > Chitinophagaceae > JANWKA01. The sequence continues at coordinate 10,368 of DATLTB010000106.1, read as the reverse complement.
GGAGACAGCCCGAAAATATTGCATTAAAGGGATTAGGAGACAAACTGATCAGGGGTAATCAGTATTTGGCCATAAAGGTCCGATCTTCTGTAAATCCGGATGAATATAACATTTTGCTCAATCCGATGTATCCTGCATACAACGACCTTGTGAAAGTTATCTCCGCGAAGCCTTACACACTGGATCAAAGGCTTAATTAACATTTTATCTGAATGTAATACCATTGAAGGCAGGCACAATGCTATTATTTAGTTTCGGGTTCGGACAGGAGTTTTGATAAAGGCAGATCAGTAACGGAATAACTCGCCGATAGGATGAAAAAAATAATTTCGGTATTTTCTTTTATAAAATAAAATAAAATGAAATCAAATATTAATGTTGACCCCCGATTTCATCCTGTTCAGGGAACTCAATTCCGAAAAAGATGAAAGTAATTCGGATTTGTCATTCGATGATTTGGTCTGACCATTCTATGCTGATGAATGCATTATAAAAGGCAGGTCATTGCTTCTTTGAAACAATGACCTGCCCGAAATTAAAAACGATTTGCCTTAATCAGTCCCGCTTTCCGTGCTGAGGAAATTGCCGGATGAATCAAAAATCAGGTCTTTACCGGAAACTTCGGCTTCGTAGGTTACTTTGCCAGCGGAATCCGTTGTCCGGGCAGCTTCATGGATGGCCATTCCTTTATGGTGCATATGCACGTACTGGATGACCTTGGCGGGCAGGGAATGAACCGAAATGGCCTGCTCCATTTCCACATAAGTTCCTTTCGGACTAAACTGAACGGAATTATCCTCTCCGGATTTTCCGCCCCAGTTGGCTTCATAATTCCCGTTCTCCCTTTCCCAGCTCACATGTTTAGCCTTTGGGAATTGATGGGATAATGCAGTGATCACTGCAGCCGGAATAATTTGACCGGAAATTTTTTGGGCTGTTGAAGCTACGCTGCAGAGCAGCAGGCTCAAACACAGATAAAAAATGTTTTTCATTGCGGTTTAATTTAATTGTTTGACAATGACCGCAAGCTACTTTTCAATGCTGAAGGAATATTGAAATCCCGGCAGGCTAAATGTTAAAAGAACCAAAATATCATATTTTAGGGAAGTTTGCCTTAATTCCACAGCAGAAAACCGGATAACAGATATTGTCCCGGTTCCAGGGAATAAAAAAGACTTAACTGTTATATGGGAATTCCCGAGATGCTTTTCTCATCAGGGAATTGATGATCGTATTGGAATCACTACCCAGGCCCCTGTAAATGGTTTTCTTATATTTCCAGACCAGTTTTCCTTTTTGGCTGTCATTGACGCTGATGGAGCATTTTCCGGAATTGCCGGCCCTGTGAGAACCAGCCAGCACTCCCAGGGTAATATAAGCACCCTGGGAACTGGGTATATTGCTCTTGATGCTCCCGGAAATGATACCGTCCACGCCCAGGATTTGACAAAGCTGCTGGGTGGTATAGGATTGCATGGAATCCGGATTTATCCTGCCATGCCGCAGCAGGGCATTTGTCTTTTTAATAGACTGTATGGAGATGGTCAGCTTTTTTTCCAGTAAATAATTATGCAGCGAATTTTGCACTTCTTTTCCCTCTTTCATTTCCATATCAGTGATTTGCGCAGTGGTATATTTGGCCATTTCCTTCCGACGTAGCTTGATGACAGCATCAAAAGGGATAATGGCTAAAGTTTTTTCATGTTGCGACAGGGTTTTGAATGCAGGATTGATGTAAACTTTCTTGGTTTGGGCGGATAGCTTTACCACCCCAATGAGGGATAGGCAAAAACTCAGGGTGAAAAGGAGCAGTTTTTTCATAATATTTTTATAAGCCAGAAATGAATAATTTGTAAAATTAATCTAATCTATTGATTATACAAGTAATTGAAATGATAATTTTATCTAAATGATTAAAAAATCAATGATATTTTTTTTAATTTTAAGCGTACCTGTAAAAGGATGATAGTCCATATAAATTTAAGCAAAATTTACCTAAACCTATAAAATGAACGTTATGAAAAAGATTGTACTCGCCTCACTGGCATTGCTTACAAGCGCGATTGCCTGGGGGCAGTCCTGCGCTAACTATTATTACATGACCAATAATGCGGTGATCACCATGTCCACCTTTGACGCCAAAGGTAATCTCTCCGGTAAAATGGTGTATACAGTTTCCAATGTCTCCAATAGCGGGGGTACGGTGAGCTCTACCATTAACTCGGAATTTTTTAGCAAAATGGGAAAAAGCTTTTTTAAATCGACCGGTAATTACAAATGTAAAGGAGGACAGCTGATGGTTGACATGCATATGGGAGCTCCTGGCGGGGGAGGATCACCATATATGAAGAATATGCAGGTTCATATAGACCAGTCCTACCTGTTCTATCCCACAAGTTTTCATGTCGGCGACAACCTGCAGGATGGGCACTTTCACATGACCATGACTAATAATGGTCATCCGTTCTCCACCATGGATATGAGTACGGTTAACCGTAAGGTGGTGGGCAAGGAAAGTGTGACTACGCCTGCCGGCACCTGGACTTGTTATAAAATTACTTTCACCGCTCAGATTGATAATAAAATGATGGGGATGGGCAAGGCATTTGTCACTTCTGGAGCAGAATGGTTTGCGCCAGGTTTTGGCTTGATCAAATCAGAGTCTTTTGATCAAAAGGGCCAATTACAGGGAAGTACGGAACTCAGTTCCTATAAGCCATAGTACTTCTACCCCCATAAAGCTGGCCATTTCCGGTCCGGGAATCAACCCTGAGATCAACTCTATCCTCAGCAAATCACCTAGGGGCTTATCTATATTTTGTGCCCTGCCGGGATTTTCTTATCCCGGATTTAGGATTTAATTGCCCCATCTCTGGTTTCCATAGGGAAATATAGTGCTTACACTATACCAATTTCGCCTGCATGGCCGCTTAGGTAAACGGTCAGCCATCAATAACCAGGCGGTTTACCAGGTAATCCCTGCAATCTTCCCCGGTCCGGTACAATTTCAATCCCTTTTTATGAAACCCTTGATTGCCATTTTCCTGCTGACCTTTATGGACATTGCTCTATCAGCCCAGGTCAAGGACAGCTTTTATGTCCTGCGGGACCATTGCTTAATCACTTTCCGGCAATTCAACCGAAATGGGGATCCGGTAGGCCGTGTGGTTTATCAAACGGTCCAGGTACACCGCCAAAAGGATATGGATTCCATCCGGTTATTGGCCGCACAGTATAACCGCAACGGAATACGGGTAAGCCTGTATCCGGCGCAGGTCCAGTGCAGCAAGGGAACCCTTTGGTGGGATATGGGGCTGACAGGGCCGGCTGCCCTCGTCCAGAAGATCAGGAGTTTTCAGGTCTGCATGCAACAGGCCTCCATGGTCTATCCGGATTCTATGCAAAAAGGGGATTCGCTGGATGATGGGTATATGGAAATGGACCTGGATCTGGAAGGTAAAACCATTTCCCGGGAGCAAATGTCCATTACCGACAGGAAGGTAGAAGGCATGGATAGGATTACCACTCCGGCCGGTACCTGGAACTGCTACCGGATCAGCTATACTGCCAGGCTGAGGACGAGCTTACTGGGCATCGGAATACCGCTGGTATTCCGCTACCGGGAATGGTTTGCGCCTGGCTTCGGCCTGGTGAAAAGACAGGCTTACCGGAAGAAGAATAAACTGTCCGGTAGCCTGATCCTGGTGTCCATTCAAAAATATCCCTAAAGGGCCCGGAAACTGAAATTATTCCTGGCTTGTTTCAGGGGAGGAAGCACCTGATCTTTTTCGGAGATGATAGTATCTGACGACCTAATCTGCCAGTCAATATCCAGGTCCGGATCATTGTACAGGATACCGGCTTCCTGGGTTTTATTATAAAAGTTATCACATTTATAAAATACTTCTGCCGCATGCGATAATACGGCATAGCCATGGGCAAAACCTTTAGGTACAAGCAATTGCTTTTTATTCCCTGCGCTGAGCACCAGACAAAAGGATTGTCCATACGCCGGGGATCCCTGGCGGATATCTACCGCCACATCGAGGATCTCTCCCTCAAGTACCCGGATCAGTTTGGTCTGGGCATAGGGTTCCAGCTGGTAATGAAGCCCCCTGAGCACTCCGAAACCGGACCGGGCCTGGTTGTCCTGCACAAATTTTATCCTCAGGCCTTCCCTGGAAAAATCCTCTTCATTGTAACTTTCAAAGAAATACCCCCTGTTGTCCTGATGGATCACTGGTTCAAAGACCAGGAGGTCAGGGATGTCCGTGGGTACGAATGGCATGATATCGGATTGGGCTAGCGATGAATATATTGTTGTTCGTAATACTGCTGATAGGTCCCGCTGGTCAGATGTTCCAGCCAGGTTTGATTGGCCAGGTACCAGTCGACGGTTTTTTCCAGTCCTTCCTCAAAACTTACCGTAGGGGCCCACCCCAGGCTTTCCCGGATCTTGGTGGCATCAATGGCATAACGCAGGTCATGGCCCTGGCGGTCTTTCACGAAGGAGATCAGCTTTTCAGAGGAACCGGAAGGCCGTTCAAGCTTCCTGTCCATGATTTGACACAACAATCTCACCAGGTCAATATTTTTCCATTGGTTGGACCCCCCGATATTATAGGTTTCCCCCTGTACTCCATAATGAAATACCTGATCAATGGCCAGGGCATGGTCATAAACCCATAGCCAGTCCCGGATGTTTTCCCCCTTTCCATACACAGGTATGGGTTTTTGCTGGTGAATTTGGTGGATGGCCAGGGGGATCAGCTTTTCAGGGAACTGGTGGGATCCATAATTATTGGAACAGTTGGAGATGACCACCGGAAGCTTATAGGTATGGTGGTAGGCCATGACCAGGTGATCTGCTCCAGCCTTGGAAGCTGAATAGGGTGAACGCGGATCATACCGGGATCTTTCGGTAAACAGGCCTTCGATGCCCAGGGAGCCATACACCTCATCTGTGGAGATCTGGTAAAACAGCTTGCCGGAAAAATCATTCCTCCAGTGCTGGCAGCAGGCATCCAGCACCACCCCGGTACCCAGCACATTGGTCCGGATGAAGCCAAGGGGATCCATGATGGACCGGTCCACATGGCTCTCTGCGGCCAGATGAATGACCCCATCAATGTGGAATTTGTCAAAAACAGCCTGGATAGCGGACGGATCCCGGATATCGGCTTTCACAAAATGATAATTGGTCCGGTCCTGGATATCGGTCAGGTTCTCGAGATTGCCGGCATAGCTGAGATTATCCAGGTTGATGATCCGGTAGGCTGGATACCTGGTGACCAGCAACCGGACTACATGCGAACCGATAAATCCTGCGCCGCCAGTAATGAGTATGGTTCTGGTCATGGATCAGTATGCCCTGTTAACGGACCCCCAATTCTTTTTTGAAATAATCCAGGGTGATCTGTAAACCTTCCTTGCGGCCCACCCTGGGTTCCCAGCCCAGGATTTCCTTAGCCCGGGTGATATCAGGCTTACGTTGCCGGGGATCATCCTTGGGCAGCGGTTCATACACGATTTTCTGCCTGGATCCTGTCAGTTCAATGATCTCTTCGGCAAACTGCTTCAGGGAGATCTCATCCGGGTTGCCGATATTGACAGGCATACTGTAATCACTTAGCAATAACCGGTAGATCCCTTCCACCAGGTCATCCACATAGCAGAAAGACCGGGTCTGGGACCCATCCCCGAATACGGTCAGGTCCTTTCCGGTCAGGGCCTGGCTCATGAATGCCGGCAGGGCCCTGCCGTCATCCAGCCTCATCCTTGGACCATAGGTATTGAATATCCGGATGATCCGGGTTTCCAGGTGATGAAAAGTATGGTAGGCCATGGTGATGGCCTCCTGAAAGCGTTTGGCCTCATCATATACTCCCCTGGGGCCTACCGGGTTCACATTCCCCCAATATTCTTCCTGTTGGGGGTGTACCTGGGGATCTCCATAAACTTCCGAAGTGGAAGCCACCAGGATCCTGGCCTTTTTATCCTTGGCCAGACCCAGCAGGTTGTGGGTCCCCAGGGAACCAACCTTAAGGGTCTGGATGGGCTTTTTCAGGTAATCGATCGGACTGGCCGGTGAAGCAAAGTGCAGGATATAATCAATCCGGCCCGGCACATGCACAAACTTGGTTACATCATGATGATAATATTCAAATTCCCGAAGGGGAAAAAGATGTTCAATGTTACGGATATTGCCGGTCAGCAGGTTATCCATGGCAATGACCCGGTATCCCACTTTCAGGAAACGATCACAAAGATGGGATCCCAGGAATCCGGCTGCCCCGGTGATCAGGATATTTTTCTGCTCCATGCAGGGTAATTATGTCTTGGGTAAATGGATGGGTTTGCGCCCGATGCTTTCATAATGGAAACCCAGGTCGCGAATGATTTGCAGATCAAAAAGGTTCCGCCCGTCAAAAATGACTTTTTGCTTCATCAGGGTACTGATTCGGGAAAAGTCCGGGGTCCGGAATTCATTCCATTCCGTGGCAATAATCAGGGCATCGGCTTCTTTCAGGCATTCATACTGGTCTGTGGCAAAGGATATTTTATCCTTCAGCATGATTTGGGTATTGGCCATAGCTTCCGGATCAAAGGCTTGGATCATGGCACCTTCATGAAGCAGGGCATGGATCATATACAATGCCGGCGCTTCCCGGACATCATCCGTATTAGGTTTGAATGCCAGACCCCAAAGGGCAAACTTTTTACCGGACAGATTATTTTTGAAAAAGGCCTTGATCTTGGGGATCAGATATAGCTTCTGGCCCTGGTTGACCTTCATCACGGCATTGAGGATCGCAAAATCATAGCCTGCAGCATGCGCAGACCGGGAAAGCGCCTGCACATCCTTTGGAAAGCAACTGCCCCCGTACCCAATGCCGGGGAAAAGGAAACGCTTGCCGATCCGGTCATCGCTGCCCACTCCGCGGCGTACCATATCCACATCAGCGCCTAATTTTTCGCAGAGAATGGCAATCTCATTCATAAATGAGATCTTGGTGGCCAAAAAGGAATTGGCGGCATATTTAGTCAGTTCCGCAGATTGCTCGTCCATGAACAGGATGGGATTGCCCTGGCGGACAAAGGGGGCAAACAGGGTGGACATGACCTTTCGGGCCCGCTCGGAATGAGTGCCGATCACCACCCGGTCAGGCTTCATGAAATCCTCCACGGCCACCCCTTCCCGGAGAAACTCGGGATTGGAGACGACATCGAACTCACACCGGGCATTTTTAGCGATCATTTCACGCACCCTGGCGGAGGTCCCAACCGGCACAGTGCTCTTGTCAATGATGACCTTATAATCTGAAATGATCTTACCCAGGTTTTCCGCTACTCCCAGCACATAGGAAAGATCGGCCGAGCCATCTTCCCCGGGGGGAGTGGGCAGGGCCATGAAGATCACCGCGGAATCGATCACTCCGCTGGCCAAGTCCGTGGTGAAATCCAGCCTTCCATCCTTCAGGTTGCGGGAAAAGAGTTTTTCCAGACCGGGTTCATAAATGGTGATCTGCCCGGAGGATAACTTGCGGACCTTTTCGGGATCTATGTCCACGCAGGTTACATTATTCCCGGTTTCTGCGAAACAGGTTCCAGTCACCAGGCCTACATAGCCTGTCCCAACAATGGTTATTTTCATCGGTAATTCAATTTAGGGGTCAGTGAAAGAAATCCAGCACCCTGGAAATGATGAATTCCAGCTGATCTTCTTCCATTTCGGTATGGATCGGCAAAGATAATACTCTTTCTGATAACCTGTCCGTGACGGGCAGCACCGCATCCCCTGCACCGAAGGAGGCAAACATTTTCTGCCGGTGGGCAGGAACCGGATAATAGATCATGGAAGGAATGCCCTGGCCAGCCAAGTATTGCTGAAGCTGATCCCTGCCACCACCCTCTATCTGCAGGGTATACTGGTGGAAGACATGCCTGGTGTTCGGCGCTCGGTAAGGAGTGATGATCCGGGAATGCCCGGCAAATGCCCGGTCATATCCATCTGCCACCCTGATCCTGGCATCAATATACCTGTCCAGGAACCGGAGCTTGACGGAAAGCACGGCTGCCTGCAGGGTATCGAGCCTAGAATTGCAGCCCACGATATCGTGATAGTATCTTTCCCGCTGGCCATGGTTGGCGATCATGCGTAGCCGTTGGGCCAACGCCTCGTCGCTGGTGCACATCGCGCCCCCATCCCCGTATCCACCCAGGTTCTTGGAGGGGAAAAAGGAAGTGCAGCTGACCGCTCCCATGGAGCCGGTTTTTACCAGTTGACCATTTTGGAACCGGTAATCACTGCCAATAGCCTGGGCATTGTCCTCGATGATGTGCAGTGCATGTTGGCCGGCGAATTCCAGGAGGGGCTCCATGTCCGTACTTTGCCCATACAGGTGAACAGGGATGATCGCCCGGGTGCGTTTGGTGATCGCTTTTTCCAGCAGGCGGGTGTCGAGACAGTAGCTGCGGGGATCCACATCTATAAACACCGGGGTCAGCCTGAGCAGGGCAATGACTTCCACCGTAGAGATAAAGGTGAAGGAAGGAGTGATCACTTCATCACCTGGTTCCAGGCCTAGGGCCATCAGGGCAATCTGCAGGGCATCAGTGCCATTGGCGCAGGGGATAACGTATTTTACATGCATATAAGCAGCCAGCGCGGAGGCAAAATCCTGCACCGGCCGGCCGTTGATGAAAGCGGTGCTGTCCAGGACATCCAGGATGGCTTGGTCGATCTCGGGTTTGATCCGCAGATACTGTCTCTTCAGGTCCACCATCTGAATGGGCTGCATGGGCTAGGCAAATTTTTTCAGTAACTGCATTGAAAAAAAGAGAAATGTAGCATGTGAAAAATCAATCGCCTAAAATTAGTTTATATATTCAATTCATCAAAAATCTCCAACTGCTCTTCTTATCCTGGGTTGTTTCCTGGGGAACTACCCGAATTGCAGGTGTTAAATGCAAGAGGGCCTAAGAAAGCGCTATAGGTTATCATTGGGATCAAAACCTAAGGGGTTTGTTCTTTAGTAAGTTGTAGCTTTTAAAAGGGTTCTATTTTTTATAAAATCAAGTATTTGGAATTTATTGGATATAGCTACCAAATAAAGCAACTTTACATTGCTTTTAACCAAATTGAAATGTCTGCTTTACATTTTAATGACTCAATAAAAATATATATTTATTCAAGAGAGCATATACCTCCTCATTTTCAGGCACTTTAGGCTGCGCTTGTAATTTTAACAAGAATAAATACCTTAAAATACAACAAATGAAAAAAGTAATTAAACTCCAAGGAATTCTTAAGAATTAAACGATCAAAGGAGTTAATTTATATTGCATTTTTAATATGGTAGGGTCTGGGTCATAAATTTCAAGGAATTATTTGAAAAAGGCAAGATTAAAAAAATGAGCCAGCATTTTTATTGCCCTATCAGTTTGAATTTAGGAAAGTCTAACGGAATCAAACTTTATCGGGGGGAATGTGAAGATTGGGTTATTAGATGTGGAAGGGTATAAAATTGTACATTCCGATGAATTATGCCCCGAAGTTTTATACAGGAATAGCCAACCTGTGGTAAACACAACAAATATATTCTTCTTAGCTCAATGATTTAGAAGACAAGAATATAGAAAGGGTATCACAGCTGGGCTGGGCTTAGCTTCACTAAATGGAACAGACAAGCTTTATCTTTCAACAATAGAAACTGATTTAGTTGAATCAATATTGTCCCACTTTGCAAAATTGTTGAATCGGGTTTAGATAGGGAAATTAAAATTAGGTAGTATAGGTAATTATAACTTTTACTAAGTTATAAATTTGGATTAAGATAACTGAATATGAATCAATTCATGGATTAATTTTGATCAATTCATCATTTGTTAAAGGATATTTTTTTAATACATTAAAGGATATTCCCTGTTTTTCCATGCAAGTAAGCGTAGTAGGATAGGAAATAATTATATAATCACACTTTCTCAAATCGTTCAATTGTGATGTATCCCCATTTTTAATTTCATCTTCGTTAATAACGAATGGAGTAAGTCTACCCATTTTTTTATCTGTCAGCTTGTAGTAATTGATGAAAACTCCAGCGAGCCATTTGTGAATGGCCGGATGTTGCGGATGCATATGATAAAGGTCTTCCAGGCAATGATAGCTTTCCCCCTGAGCTTTATATTCAAAGCAATAATGCAAATTAGCACTTGAAAAAAAATGAGTAACCGCGCAAATAATGATTAACACACTGGAAATGGATATCCATAATTTGTTCAAACGGATTTTATTTGCAGTTTCATTAATAAAGAAAAATATAATAAGCACCCCAATAGGAAACCATTGCAGGGCAGTGCGGCCCATTA
>DATLTB010000105.1:0-16861 GCA_035533815.1 Chitinophagaceae bacterium | reverse complement strand
ATCAATTTGAGGCAGAATACTGACCTCGGAATTCGGTGGTTTCATAACGATTTTTTCACCGAAATTATGGGAGAAAGCCTAATCAGGGCTCTCCCATTTTTATTTGCCTGTGGGAAAGATACTTTCATGTTACTTATAAAGATTCAGCGGGCTCCTGTTCAGTACCATTGTGATGGGAATGACCAACCTGTTTTTTCAGTGTAAATGATTTTTCGGTTTTCAAACCCAGAGCAGTAACCAGTTCAATGGTGTACAGCCCAGGGCTCAGGTAATGCATATGGTAAAAGGGAATATCTGCGGTACCGGCTCTTCGGATTCCGGAAACAGTACTGTCTGCACTCAGGTTATAATGCATAAAATTGAAACCTGCCACGGCCGTATCTTCCTGCTGGTGCAATAACTTTCCTTTCGCTGAGCATATTTGTAAAATGACCAGCCCCTGCCTGGATACAAAATAGGGGATGGTCATGGAAGGATTTTGCAAATAACCATTCTTTTTTTTACCCCAGTCTTTAGCATATGGGGGCGGATTCAGGTCCAGGATGACTACTGCTTTTCCCAGTAGGTGCGGCAGGTTCCGTACTTCCCTGAGGGAGGCAATGTAAATAGACCGACCATGTGTACCCAGGACAATCTGGCTGTCCCTGGCCTGGATAGCGATATCATGCACCGGTACGGAAGGCAGGCCGCCCATCATGGCCATATAGGTTTTTCCCCGGTCTGCAGATACATAAAGACCGTTGTCAGTACCTACATAGAGCATATTTCCATCCTGCGGGTCTTCCCGGATCACATTGACCGGGCCCTCCGGAAGGCCTGCGCTGATGGATTTCCAGTGAGCACCACGGTCTTCGCTCATGAATAGGTAGGGTTGGAAATTATCATAACGGTACCCATTCAGGGATGCGTACACCCGATTTACCTGGAAGGAACTGGCAATTACCCGACTTACCCAAAGCTGATGAGGCAGCGCCGAAATGATTTTCTTCCAGGTATAACCGTCGTCTTCGGATACCTGAATATTGCCGTCATCGGTGCCAATATAAAGTAAACCGAACTGCAGGGGGGATTCGGCAATAGTGGTGATGGTTCCATAAGGGACATTCCCTTGACTGTCGGATTTTCCATTGGTCAAATCACCGGAAAGGGTGATCATACTGTCCCCCCGGTCCATGGACCGGTGGAAACAATCCGAACCCATGTACAAGATATCCTGGTTATGGGATGAAAGCAGGATGGGCGTCTGCCAGTTCCACCGATAGTTTTTATTTCCCAGCGCAGCCATGGGGTGAATACTTTTGTAATCAGTGGGATTGTTGCGGTAATTACGGGCATAATACCCAAACTGAAAACCCGAATATACCGTGTTATTGTCGCGGGTATCCACCTGGACCTGCATTCCGTCCCCTCCATTGAGCGATTTAAAGGGGTAGTTGCCGTTTTGGTACCAGGCAGGGCTTTCCACATTATCAGATGGACCCCACCAAACCCCATTGTCCTGCAAGCCCCCATATATATTATAGGGCTTGGCATTATCGGTGGTCACGGAATAAAATTGCCCTACTGGGGGTGTATTGCATTTAAACCAGTGCAGCCCGTTGTCATAGGTGATGTTCAGCCCTCCGTCATTGGCATCTATGAAATGGCTATCCCGGACCGGATCAAACCAAAGGGCATGATGGTCCCCATGAATATTTTCCGCGTCTATGTCCCGGAAAGTCCGGCCACTATCCCGGGACATCAACAGGGATATTCCGGCAAGGACCAGTTTCCCCGGGTTTTTGGGGGATACCCAGATTTTCCCGAAATAATAGCCGTAGGAAGCATACAGGTCCAGGTCATGAAGGTTGTTCTTTTTCCAGGTTATTCCGCCATTGAGACTCAGGTATACCTGCGCGCCGATTACCGGAGTTTCATATAGATCCGATTCTGCATTGTCCAGGTATTCACTGAGAGCCCTGGGTTTGATGGATCCGTCCCTGACCATGGCCTTAACGGAGTCTGCAGTGTATTTATCCGGGAATCCGTTTTTTCTTAAAAAGGCATTTAGTTTCCGGTTATTCAATCGGGCAAAACGGGAAGTATCCATATCCCGGAAATCGCCAACCTGGTATTTTGAGGAATCAGCAGGAGTAACAGGTCGGTGGAAATTATTGTCCAGTACTGCATAAACGAGTTCCGGGTTACCGGGAAAAACAGCCAATCCAATTCTGCCTACCCCTTTTCCTGTTGGAAAGCCACTGCCTGGGTGGCTAAGCAGGGACCAGGTTGCTCCGCCATCCATACTTTTATAGATTCCGGAAGTAGGGCCTGAGGGAATAAAATCCCAGGCGGAACGCTGGCGATGCCACATGGATGCATACAGGGTGTCGGGATAGGCAGGATCCATGGCCAGGTCTATAGCACCTGTCTGATCATCAATATATAACACTTTCCTCCAGCTGATGCCTCCGTCGCTGGTTTTGTATACCCCCCGTTGGGTATTGGGAGAATACAGATGACCAATAACGGCCACCCAGGCCGTAAGCGGATCAAGGGGATCAAGCAGGATCTTGCCAATATGCTGTGATTCCGGAAGCCCCAGATATTGCCAGCTATGGCCCCAGTTCATTGATTTATATACCCCAATTCCCGCATAAGAGGAACGACTGGAATTCGCTTCACCCGTGCCTACCCAAATTGTGGAATCAGGCCAGTCCACAGCTATAGCTCCAATGGTGATGACAGGAAGGGTATCAAATAACGGGGTAAAAGATTGACCATTATTGTGCGTGTACCATAATCCACCGGTAGCATAAGCTACAAAGAACTCCGTAGGATCTGCAGGATTTACTGCCAGATCAACAGCCCTTCCGCCCATCACGGAGGGTCCGATATTATGAAACTGGATTTTGGAAAGCAGGGAGTTTTTAATCATATCCTGCCGTTGACGTATCCCGTTGAACCGTTCTGCGGCAGGAGTGGGACTGGTGGAAACCTGGGCAAATGCACCTGACCCGATCATACAGAAAGCGGTGATCAGTAAAATTGATTTCATGGGGAAGTATTGATCAGTTCATCCAATCAGTTAAATTAAGCTTGTTTGTATGAATTTTCCATACTGGGACTATGAAAAGGTCCTTTTACACCATTTCCCGCATTTTGGAAACCGTAAATTCCACTTCTTCCCGGGTATTGTATTTGGAAAAGGAAAATCTCACCGTGATTAAATCCTGGCGGGGATTGACCACCTGGATGACATGAGATCCCGCATTGGCTCCCGATGTACATGCACTTCCTCCCGAGGCGCAAATACCCTGGATATCCAGATTCATCAGGATCATTTCTGTTTTTTCCGTTCTGGGCAGCGATACACTCAGCACGGTATACAGGCTATGGCCATAGAGGTCTCCGTTAAAAATCACTCCAGGAAATGCAGCCTTCAGGCAGTTTGCCATATATAAACGCAGTTCATTGATCTTCACCTGTTGGGATTCCATTTCAGCCGATGCATTTTCCAGTGCTTTGGCAAAACCGACAATGCCATATAGATTCTCGGTACCAGCACGCATCTGCCTTTCCTGACTGCCCCCCTGAATGAAAGGGCGGACTTTCAGGGTATTTTTGATGTAGAGGATGCCGATTCCCTTCGGTCCATGAAATTTATGGGCAGCCCCATTGATGAAATCCACAGACGTCTTTGACAGGTCCAGGGCATAATGACCCAGGGTCTGCACCGTATCGCAATGGAAAACTGCACGGTGTTGTCTGCAGATAAAAGCAACTCTTTCGATATCCAGCAGATTGCCAATCTCATTATTGGCATGCATCAGGGAAACCAGGGTCTTTTCATCAGATTCCTTCAATAGGTTTTCCAGGTTGTCCAGATCTATATGTCCATCACTTCGGATGCCAACAAAGCATAGTTTCACTTGCCCTGTTTCCTGCAGGAAAGCTGCGGAATGAAGGGTGGCATGGTGTTCAATCGGGGATGTGATGATGCGCTTGCAGCCCAGGTCCCGGACAGCAGCAGTAATCGCAGCATTGGTGGATTCTGTGCCACCAGAAGTAAAGAATATCTCTCCAGGTTGAGCATTCAGGAGCCTCGCAACCGTCCTGCGGGCTTGTTCCACAGCCATCCGGGATTCCCTTCCATAGGAATAAATGGAAGAGGGATTTCCGAATTTTTCCGTGAGGTAAGGCATCATCGCTTCCAGCACATCAGGATCCATTGGTGTAGTAGCTGCATTGTCGAAATAGATCCTTTTCATGTCAAGTGCCTGGGCGATTTCATTAAACAGAAAACCAGATTTAAAGGATGCCATGGAGGGATTATGCCGTTCACGATACTAAGTTCTGCACATTTTTGTAAAAAAACTGCCTTTTCCCCATGAATCAATGGTTGAATTCATGGATATCCTGCATAATCCTTCGGGCAATATTGTCTGCAGTAGTGGCATACCGGCTTTCCGCATAGATCCGGATGATCGGTTCAGTATTTGAGATCCTCAGATGTACCCAGTCACCGTCAAATTCAATCCGCAGACCATCTTCGCAGTTGACCGGATTGTTTTTGTATTTATCCCTGATCTTTTCAAATAGTTTCTTGGAGTCAATTCCACCCTGTAATTCGATCTTATTCTTCGAAATGTAATAATCCGGATATTGGCTGCGAAGGGCCTTTGTCCCTTTTTTGGTTTGGGAAAGATGGCTGAGGAAAAGGGCAATCCCCGCCAAGGCATCCCTGCCATAATGTAGGTCAGGCAGTATGATGCCTCCATTCCCTTCTCCCCCTATCACCGCATTTACCTCCTTCATCCGGCGAACCACGTTGACTTCTCCAACTGCTGAAGAGAAATATTCGCCTCCGTGTTTCAGGGTAATTTCCTTAAGTGCCCGGGTGGAACTCAGATTCGATACGGTATTCCCTTTTCTTTTTCCAAGGACATAGTCCGCAATGGCTACCAGGGTATACTCCTCGCCGAACATACTACCGTCTTCACAAACAAAACAAAGCCGGTCCACATCAGGGTCCACTGCAATGCCGAGATCGGCATTTTTTTTCTTTACCTCCCCTGCCAGGGCAATAAGATTTTCCGGCAATGGTTCGGGATTATGGGCAAATCTGCCGTTAACTTCCTCAAAGATTACCTGGATATCCCTTACCCCAAGGGCCTTTAGCAGGGCGGGTACAAAGATCGCACCAGTTGAATTGATGGCATCTAGGATGACCTTAAAGTTTCCTTTTGATATAGCTTTCTGATCCACCAAGGGGTGCTGCAAGATGATATCAATATGTTTTCGCAGGTAGGTGTCGTCCTTTATACAGGTACCCAGGGCGGTAATTGGGGCATAGCTGGCCTTGTCCCTGGCTGCCAGTTCCAACAGCATGGTTCCGTCTTCTTGGGAAAGGAATTCTCCTTCGCTGTTCAGCAGTTTCAGGGCATTCCATTCCTGGGAGTTATGACTGGCAGAAATGATTATTCCCCCTGCTGCATCTTCCATTTGGACTGCGATTTCCACAGTGGGGGTGGTGGAAAGACCCAGGTCCTTGACGTTCCAGCCCAGGCTGATTAAAGTGGATATCACCAAATGGTTGAGCAATTCACCGGAAATCCGGCCATCCCTGCCCACGATGATTTGTCTTTTGGCGGACTTCTTACCCAACAGGGTCCCGAATGCGCTTACAAATCTGACAACATCCAAGGGAGTAAGCCCTTCCCCGGGTTTCCCCCCAATAGTTCCCCTGATGCCGGAAATGGATTTTATAAGTGGCACAAAACAAACTTTAGGACTGCAAATATAGATTTTTCCGGATAGCCTGCTGAAGCCGGATCCGGAGCAGGGGTATATATTCCAGCAGGGCCGGAGGAAACTGCGGGAATCTTACGGGAAATTGGATTTAAATAAAGTTGCTCCGAAATATAATATATTGTCAATGGAATAAAGAAGAAAAGTTGAACTGGCTTTACTTTGGAAATAGGCAGGAATAACCGGTAATTGATCCTTACATTTACGGCTAAATTATCCCGCGTGCCCTCTACTGATCAATGGTTTGAGACCTGGTTCAACTCACCCTATTACCCCATTCTGTATTTTCACCGTAATGAGGAAGAGGCGGGTAGATGCATTGATCGGCTGATGGAATACCTTAAACCGCCTGCCTCTGCCCTGGTCCTGGATATGGCTAGCGGGGATGGCAGGTATGCGAGGCAGTTAGCTGAAAGAGGGCTTGAGGTGGATGGGATTGATCTTTCCTCCAGGAATATCCAAAAATCTGCCGCTTCGGCAGCTGGACAACTGGTCTTTTATACCCATGATATGCGGTCCTATTTCCGGAGCAATTATTATGATTATGTATTTAACTTTTTCACCAGTTTTGGTTACTTTGACAGTCAGCGGGAAAATGAACAGGCATTGAGGAGCATGGGTATGGCACTAAAAGAGGGAGGGACCCTGGTGCTGGATTATCTGAACAGCACATTTATTAAAGAAAATCTGGTGGAAAATGAGGTTAAGGTTATCAAAGGAGTTCAGTTCTTTATCCAGCGGAGCCTATCGGGGGATAGGTTTGTTAAACGGATAGAAATTTATGATTCTTCGAAACTGATCCGGGAAAAGCATGAAGAAAGGGTGATGGCTTATACCCTGCAGGATTTTGAGGAAATGTTTGGCCGGCAACAACTTAAAATCAGGGAAACATTCGGGGATTATGATCTGTCTCCTTATGAACCTAACCACTCCCCGAGACTGCTCCTGATTGCAACCAGGCTGCCATGAATTTTTCCATACTTAAAGGGGAAATCCGAAATTGGGATATCAGGCTGTTTTACCATATCAACGGATTATGGCATAACGGGTTCCTGGATGCAGTGCTACCCTTCATGCGCAATCCTTATTTCTGGGCCCCGCTCTATCTGTTCCTGCTCGTTTTCATGGTGCTCAACTTCAGGTTCCGTGGAGCTTTATGGGTGCTTTTCTTTTTACTTACTTTTGGCATTACAGATTTCACCTGCAGCCATTTATTCAAATTCTGGGTGCAGCGTTTGAGACCCTGTAATGATCCGGTGGTATCGGCATTTACCCGTCTGCTGGTTCCCTGCGGGTCAGGATTCAGTTTCCCTTCCTCCCATGCGACTAATCATTTTGGCATGGCCATGTTCATGTTTCTCACCCTCAGACCGTTATTTGGCAAATGGATGAATCTGGCTTTTGCCTGGGCTTTTGTCATTTCCTATGCCCAGATCTATGTAGGAGTCCATTATCCGGTGGATACTTTTTGCGGAGCCATGCTTGGCCTTTTGGCGGGCTGGGCAACCGGTTGGGTGTTCAATTCAAGTTTAGGTTTGGAAGGGAACGGACCGGGATATGACCTTCTGAGAAAGCAAAAAAAAGGATGATTTTCCGGTCGTCAAGGCCAGGAAAACGGCCTGTTTTTTTATTTCTATTAACTGCCATCTGGTAATTATGTAAATTACAAGCCCGCCATGGAGGTTTTAATCCTGTTCATCCTGATCATTATCAACGGCATATTTTCCATGTCGGAAATTGCCCTGGTATCAGCCAGGAAGATCCGGCTGGAACAGCTGGTTAATAAGGGAGATGAAACCGCAAGAAAAGCCCTGAAACTGGCCAACAACCCGGACCGATTCCTTTCCACTGTACAGATCGGCATCACGATTACGGGGATCCTTTTGGGAATTTTATCAGGGGACAATGTCAGGAAATTCTTCATACAATTGCTGGACAGGTGGGCATGGTTGCAACCTTACAGCAAACATTTGTCCCTGATCATCGTGGTGCTGATCATCACCTATTTTACCCTGGTATTGGGAGAACTGGTCCCCAAGCGGATCGGCATGGCAAACCCTGAGACCATTGCCAGGGCTATGTCACCCCTGATGAACCTGATATCTGTGGTTACATTTCCTTTTATCTGGCTGCTGACAGTCTCCTCCAATGCCATCGTCAGTTTGTTCGGGCTTAAGACAGTTGCCGATAATTCGGTGACTGAGGAAGAGATCAAGGCGATGATTGATGAAGGTACTTCTTCAGGGAATATTGAAGAAAATGAACAGGAGATCATAGAGCGGGTATTTCATCTCGGAGACCGGAATATCACATCCCTGATGACTCACCGGACGGATATGGTGTGGATTGATATGAATGAAAGCAGGGAAGGGCTAAAACGCAAAATTGCGTCAAATCCGCATTCTGTTTATCCCGTATCCGAAGGTCAGATCGATAACCTGAAAGGGGTGATCTATATCAAGGATTTATATTCGGCGGATGATAGTACACCTTTGAGCGATCTACTGAAAAAACCAGTTTTTGTGCCTGAGGGTAATTCCGCGTACCAGTTAATGGAACAATTCAGGCAAACCAAAATTCACCTGGCCTTCATTGTGGATGAGTATGGCAGCCTGCAGGGCATGATCACTATCAAGGATATCCTGGAAGCCCTGTTGGGTGACATGCCCCAGCCCAATGATACAGGATATGGGATTGTTAAGGGAACTGATGGTAGTTTCCTGGTAGATGGCCAGATCCGTTTTTATGACTTTCTGACCTATTTTGAAAAGGAAGACTGGCTGGGGGAGATCAGTCAGGATTTTGACACCCTGGCCGGGTTTATCCTGTATCATTTAGAACATATTCCCCAAAAAGGGGAAAAACTGGACTGGAGGGGATTCAGCTTCCAGATTACAGCCATGGACGCTCATCGCATTGATAAAATACAGGTCAGAATCACTGACCAGACTGCTCATTGAATTTCCCTTTGCTGCCAGCAAAAAAGGAAGATTGCCTCAAATGTTAAATCCGGGCATTAGGGTTAGTCGAATTGGTAGGGAACATATTTTTTCACCCAATAAAATCATTTTTATACAATCATTCCCCTGCAAATAACCAGTATTATTCAGCCTGGCTTTTCTTTTTTCCGGAGCTGCCTTTGCACGGATGCAAAACTAAAATGGTGGATGGGGCTGCCAGGTATCCCTCCCTTAACATTATTGAGGACGCCATGCATTCAAAGGATCATACTACCCTGGTGGCTCCTGTTAAGGCTGCAAGACTGGGGAAAACCCCTGAAGGTTCAGGCCATTCCCGGTTTTTGCCCCCACTAACGAAGATTTTGAAAAACCTCCTGCAGTTGCGGTCAACAATCTGGTTAAGCCTGAAAATAAATCCCAGTTGGCGGCTGTCCTGACCTTTCATGTGGTTGCCGGAAACATTGATTCCAGGAAATTGATGGAAATGAACAGGGACCAGGGCATAGCCATATTGAAAACTGTTCAGGGCGGCTATATCACTGCCAGCAAAAAGCCCATCATATCTGGTTGATGGATGAAACTGGCCATAAGGCCTAGACCACCATCAAGGATGTTTACCAGTCCAAGGGAGTTACCGTTAAATATTATACCGTACAGCAGGGGGCAATATGCCCCTGCTGTTTTTATTCAAGGCATAAGTAGTCAAAACACCAAGGGGAAATGGAAATGGAAATCGAAAGCGGATTTAATTCACCAATGCAATTTATGGACCTTGGCCTTAATAAAGACTTAAATCATTAAAGCGTTTCTTGGAATTATCCGTGAAGCAACCCAATGAATGGTTATCATCACACCCAATATAATGGATTGGCCTGCATTTGTTTAAGCGGGGTCAAAGGTCCTGAAATAACGGAATCCTGGTTTCTTTTAGATGTCCTTGAAATGAAAAGGCCGGATTTCCTGGATGCTGGTAATTGCACATTCCTGGTATTCGTTTACCACTTTGCAGATTACTTTTTGAATTGCCAACCGATCATGGAATAAATATTTTATTCATTGTTTTTCTTTTTTTTATACTTTTGTTCCCGATCAAGGTTTCCCGCTAGAGCGGGATGAAAAGGGAACCAGGTGAAAATCCTGGACATTACCCGATGCTGTAAGTTCCAGGCGCAATATCAGCCGCCTAAATGCCGGAATATCCACATGCCACTGTCCGCTGGACGGGAAGGCTTCCGGAATCGGAACAAGTCAGAAGACCTGCCTGGATCATTTCTCATTGCATAGCTTTCGGGAAAAAAAGCATGGATGAAATTTACTCTGACCGGAGTGGTTCCATTCAAGTATTTTACCTGAGGGTATGATTTATTTCATTCACCTCAATTCAAATGTCATGAAAAAAGTAATTATTTTTTTGATCCTCATCCTGGGGGTGATCCAAACTTATGCCCAGGACACCAGCAGGTCGCTGGATGAAGTCGTCGTTACCGCAGAAAAAACAAGGGTAAAACAATCCCTTACCGGACAGGTAGTTGCTGTCATTACTTCCCGGGAATTGAGGGAAAATGAAGGAAAATCATTAGGCCAGATCCTGAATTTTCAGCCCGGAATCACGATCAGTGGAGCGGAAAGTGCTCCAGGCACCAACCAATATGTTTTTACCCGTGGAGCAGCTGATGGTTATACGATGATCCTGCTGGATGGGGTGGTGGTCTATGATGCATCGCAAATCACCAGCCATTTTGATTTTAACCTCATCCCGGTGGATATGATTGATCATATTGAAATTATCCGGGGTGCAGGTTCCACCCTATATGGTTCTGGTGCGGTGGCGGGGGTGATCAATATCATTACGAAAAAGGGGGGTAAAAAACCATTCGGGGCAACCGCTTCCATGACCGGGGGTAGCTACGGCACTTTTAAGGAAAATGCCGGTATTTATGGTCATTCTGATAAAATAAGCTATAATGTGATGCTGACCAACCTGGATTCACGCGGATTCCCGGGAGCCGTGGACACAACGGGCACTGGTCATTTCACCAATGATGGCCTTCATGATAAATCGGTCAATGTCAATCTGGGCTTTAAAGTGGGTCCGAAACTGGACTTAATGCCTTTTTTACGCTATAGTGATGAACATGCGAACATCCCGGAGGGAGCATATACTGATGCCAAAAATTACACCTACTACACCCATTACCTACAGGGAGGCATACAGGGTACGGTTAACCTGTCCAGATCGGTACTGCATCTGATCTACAGTTACGGATACACCCATCGGGGTTATCTGGACGATTCTTCCTCAATAAAATCAAGCTACTATCAGGAATCTGATATCAGCCATATGCATGACGGAGAGGCTTACCTGAATGCCCGGATTTCCAGGCAGGTCTCCTTGCTGGCTGGGTTTCAGGAACTTTACACCTCTACGGAACAATCCAGTCTTTCCATTAGTTCCTATGGTCCTTATTCAAGCAGCCTTTCCCCGGACTCAGCCCGGACATCCTTATCCAGTGTCTATCTGTCCCTGTTTTTAAAGAATGACAGCGGTTTCAATCTTATAGCAGGAGGCAGGCTGAACGAACATTCGCAATATGGATTCAACCCGACATTCACCATAAACCCCTTTTATTCATTCGCGGGTCACCAAAAAATCTTTGTCAATATAGCTTCAACTTTTAATGCCCCCTCTCTTTACCAGTTATATTCCCCATATGGTTCCAGGAGCTTGAAGCCGGAGAAAGGGATGAGTTATGAAGCAGGGTATGAATCTTTATGGATGAATAACCGCCTAAAGTTCCGGGTCACGGGATTTATCCGGGATATGAAAGATGTCATTGCCTTTACCAATGCCTATATTAACTTCAATCAGCAGCATGATCGGGGAGGGGAGGTTGAAATAGACTATGAAGCCATTCCTGGATTGAACCTGAAGGGTTATTATGCCTATGTGAGTGGTAATGTGACCGCTCCAGGGAATGGTAAAGCAGACACCACTTATGATAATCTTTACCGGCGGCCTGAAAACAGTTTCGGGATGCATGTGGGTTGGCAGGTATGTCCTGTTATTTTTGTGGGTTCCGACCTGAAATATACCGGGGGGAGATCGGATCTGGATTTCAGCAATTATCCGGCAACCTCTGTGGAGCTAAATCCATACTGGTTGTGGAATATCCACCTGGACTGGACACCATTGCGGGCATGGAAGGTATTTGCTGACCTGGATAATATCACCAATTCAAGGTATGAGGAGATCCTGGGTTATGCCACCCGGAAATTCAACCTGGATGCAGGATTACAGTGGACATTATAGGTTGATTTCTGCCTACCTTAGATGAAGAGTCGTTTCCCGAAAATTACTATCCATCTGCAATGATGAAATATGGTTTCAATCCCCTTATCCTGTCTATTTCCCTGGTTTTTACCTTTTCAGGGCCCTTGCAGGGTCAGGACAGTTCATCGGACCAGCTTGCCCGGACCGTGGTGCTGGATCCCGTGGTCATCCGGGCGAGCCGGTATGATTTCAACATAGCCGGTTTTATCCGGAGGATCGAAAACGATACCAGTTTTTATAAAGCCTTCAAAACTTTACGGATCCTCGGATATACCGCCAGAAACCAGATCCTGGTGTATAATAAAAAAGGGAAGGTGACTGCTTCCTTGCAAAGCATCACCAGGGAGATAGAAGAAAACGGATGCAGGCATATGGTGGTCCTGAAACAAAAAACCACAGGGAATTTTTATACCCGGAACGGGAATTACAGGTACTTTACCGCACAAATGTATGGCAGTTTATTTCTGCCCAGGGATACCGTCTGCGGTGAAGATAATCTGGTGAATGGGGGTATTAATGATGATCATGTGAATGACTTCCGTGTCGAAAAACATGTCCGGCAGCTTAAGATACTGATATTCAATCCCGGCAAAAGGGTTCCCGGTATACCAGTAGTGGGCAGGAGGGTGGCCATATTTGACAAGGAAATTATTCCCAGGTATAATTTTTCCATCAGTAAGAAGGATTACCGGGGAACGCCTTGTTGGTTATTTACAGCGATAGCCAAGCCTGAATATAAGGATAAGGCGGTCATTCTAAACCTGAAAACTTATTATGATACCACCCATTTTCATATCCTTTATCGAAGCTATACCCTGGCTTTTAAAAGCTGGTTGTTTGATTTTCACGTGCATATGGAGGTTTCCCTAACCCAGTTCAGGGGATACCAGGTCCCGGATGAAATTAGATATCAGGGTAACTGGGGCATTCCGATCGGGAAAAGGGAAAAAGTGGATTTTACCCTGAAGATGGATGATTTCAAAACAGGTGTTGACTCTGTCAGCGATTCACAGAGGACCTCGTATATACCCGCCATTTATCCACTAAAGCAGCAAAATCCACAGGCAGGTCACATGCAAAATATAATGGAAGCAGGGTCCTCGGATGAATAAATCCCAAAGATCTGGCATGGAGGGCCAGGCGAGGCATTATTGCAAAACAGTTTTCCACAAACTGACGGTATTTACTGAAAATGGTTCCTTTGACAATCCGGTCTCCGCCATAGGACCCATCATTGAATATCGGATGGGCCATATGCTGCATATGCACCCGGATCTGGTGAGTGCGGCCTGTTTCCAGCCTGCAGGCGATCAAAGTGGTATATCCGAACCGTTCCAGCACCTGGTAATGGGTTACCGCTGGTTTTCCATGATCACCATCTGGATATGCATCCATAATCTTACGGAACCGCTGGTGACGTCCCACATGGATGGCAATCGTACCTTGCTCCAGTTCCATATCTCCCCAGACCAGGGCTATATATTCCCGGTTGACGCTATGCTCAAAAAACTGGCCAGCTAACCCGCTGAGCGCTTTAGGGGATTTCGCTACCACCAGCAATCCTGTGGTATTCTTGTCTATCCGGTGAACCAGGCCAAAACGCGGGATTGGAGACCCTTCCAAGCCAGGACCGATATAATGGGCTAGTCCATTTACCAAGGTTCCTCTCGGATTGCCGCTGCCCGGATGTACGACCATACCGGGGGGTTTGTTGAGTACAAGCAAGTCTTCATCCTCATAAATCACATTCAGGGGGAGGTCTTCCGGGATGATTTCGGTCAATTCAGGTTCCCGGCTGGTCATTACCACAATATGATCGAGGGGCTTTACCCGATAATTGGACCTGACCGGTTTATCATTCACCAGGATCATACCCGATTCCGCACCCTGCTGAATCTTGTTTCGCGTAGCATGTTCGATCCGGTTAACCAGGAATTTGTCAATTCGCAGGGGCTCCTGATGGCGATCAACCATGAAGTTCACACGCTCGAATAGTTCTTCCGATTCCGGATCCTGTTCTTTTTCCAGTCCTTGATCCTCATCCATATCCCTGGGAAGTTTTGACAAAAATACCTAATCGGACTGTAAATCATCGGGTTATCCACAAAAATCAGCTGCGAAAAACTAGCCCTGACCATTTTCCCAGGCAGGAATAAAGGAACATTTTACCTGGGCTCATTAAAATACTGGTCCTTCTATTATCCTTTTACCTGGGTCCGGTTTCCGATTGAAGGAGTTTACCGGGTAATTTAAAAGCCTATATATTTCCCGGGAAATAAATAAATAAATATAGATGAGATGAATATCCAATCTGTCAGGAGATTATAATATTAACTTTAATTTAAATGCCCTGTGTTTTCTGTAGGGGGAAGCAGGGCATTTTCCCCCTGGCAATCCGGAGGAAAGCTAAATGGGACCCTGGAATTTTGACCGCAATCTTAACCAGGTTTGGGAAGTAGGGTCCTCAACGATAACCAAATGGACTTTAATATGCATTTATCAAAGCTCAGTTTCCATGTCTACCGGGTTTTATAAAGGCCTGTACTATTTAATATATATGAATAAGATCGCTTTTTAGGTCAATACCTGTTCGCTTCATATTACTGACCTGAAAGCAAGGGTAATTTTTTACATTAAAATGATATTTTATGACAGCAGTCAGATTAAAGGCAGGTTTGCTGAACGATGCCTTACTGACTGCTTTCTCCTCAATCCGCCAACCCTTATCTTTGCGGTTATGGAAACTGGGAATATGGTTCAGGAAGTCATATTCAGGGATCTTGGCCTCATAGATTATCGGGAGGCATGGGAATACCAGGAAAAACTGCTAAGGGAAAATATACAATTCAAATCCCAGTCAGCTGAAAGGAAGGGGTTAGGTATTTTATCCTCAAACCAATCCACCACCCATTACCTTATTTTCTGTGAGCATCCTCCGGTATATACCCTGGGTAAAAGCGGACATTCCAGGAACCTGCTGGCCAGCCCAGAGCAGTTGGACGAACAGGGTATACAATTTGTAGAGACCAACCGCGGTGGAGATATTACTTTTCATGGACCCGGCCAGGTAGTGGGATATCCCATTATGGATCTTGAACGATTCCGGACTGATATCGGGTATTATTTGAGGAGCCTGGAGGAAGTGATCATCCGGACCCTGGATAAATATGCAATAAAAGGGGAACGCTCCCCAGGTTTAACGGGAGTCTGGCTTGACGCAGAGAATCCGGGGAAAGCCCGTAAAATCTGCGCTATGGGGGTACGCTGCAGCCGCTGGATCACTATGCACGGGTTCGCCTTCAATGTCAACACAGATCTTCACTATTTCAACGGGATCATCCCCTGCGGTATTGCCGGTGGTCGGGTTACTTCCCTGCAGCGGGAGCTGGGAACCGAAGTTCCTATGGCTGAAGTTAAGCGGGAATTATGTGCTGATTTTGAACAGGTCTTTGGAGCTCATCTGGTCAGTGATGGAGTCTAATGGATTGGTCCGGAATAAAAAGTTTCCATTTCTGTTTCAGCTTATCATGGTTGAATAATTTAAAATGAAACCATCCTGAATGCAAAAAATTGGATTTATCCAGGATGAGAAAATCCTGATCGATCCGGGGAATGGTGAATATTAATGCACCAGTGCTGTCATAAAATTTCAGGGTATACTGACCCTGGAGCACATCTTCAAGACTGATATTAACATTCCCATCCTGGTTGGTGTACACATAAATGGAAGGGGAATAGGGAACCGGAAGTATTTTTTTCATCACTTCCTTTTTGATAACTGGTTCAGGAAGAATAACCATCGGAGGGGGTATCTGAAAATGACTCCTTTCAGCCTGAAGAGAATCCAGTATGCGGACAGGACTGCTGTAGTCAACTTTTCCATCAGTTAATTCAAAATACAGGCGGTAAAAATTTATCCCCATCCGGATTTCCTGATCTGTGAATGTATTCTGCCTGAGTCCGGGCTGCCTGGCATACCCAATGGTGGAATAATTATATTGGCTGTCCATTGACCATTGTACACCAATGCTGCGAACTGTCCGAAATTCGTTAACCCAGCTGAGGATATTTTTGCCACCGGCTTCCATCACGGTCAATCCGGGTATAATATCCTGGCCTCTGGCGTATGGCATGTCAGAAATCATGAAGCCAGTAATGAATATCATGCAGGCAGCAAAATGAATGCGGGGAAACCCGGACATATCAGAAGAAGGAATGATGATAAAATGCGCGCAAAGATAATCTAAAACGTCAAACTCCCTTCAGGAAGAGATCGGTTACCCTGCAAACCTCCGGAATGGATAGCCAGGATATCACTGCCGGCAGGGAAATAGCCCTCCCGGGTTAGTTTTATCAAGCCGTACATCAATTTGGCGGTATAAACGAAATCCAACGGTATCAGGTGTTGCCGGTAAAAGCTGTTCATAAATTTTCGGTTCGGAAACCCAGCGGTCTTGCCGCAGGGAGGAGAACCACTTCCTTTTTAAGTTTAAATGCCTTGGCTATATTTGACTATATTTGAATAGGTTATGAAACTGACCCTCCAAATCAAGCTTCTGCCCACCGAAGAACAGGGCGTTCATCTTCTTGAAACCATCAGGAAGGCTAATGCCGCTTGCTCTTATATATCCGATTTGGTTTTTGATAAGAAGATATTTCGCGTATTCGACCTTCACCATTGCTGTTATGGATCTGTGAGGGATAAATATTCCCTTTCCGCCCAGGTAGTTATCAGGTGTCTTAGCAAGGTGGCCGATTCCTATAAAGTGGGTAAAAAGGA
>DATLTB010000104.1:0-19307 GCA_035533815.1 Chitinophagaceae bacterium | reverse complement strand
CCGAAAAATCTGGTTTGTATAGCTGTGCTGTGCATAATCAAGGTTTAAAGTTCAATCGCCAATTGGCACATTGAACGCCCTGCACTCTTGGTGCAGGGTAGTTTACAAATAAGAAAAAGGCACTTTAGTGAATTTACCGGGGAAAAAGTATTGAAAAATCCGGTGGATACATAATGTTTTTACTCCCTTGTGAAAAACTTGTTAACAGTTATTCAGCAAGGTAATCAGATCACCAACCTGGCCCCGGGTATTATAAGCGTGCAGCACGATGCGGAGTCTTTCGGCTCCCCGGGGTACAGTGGGATGTAAAATGGCCCTTACATCAAAGCCCCCCTGGCATAATGTATTGGCTGCTGCTTTTGCGCGGTCATTACCGGGAATGCGGACGATCTGGATTGGCATCCCGCCTCCCAACCAACCGACCGGGGCATTTTGTTGAAATGCAGCGATTAGTTCCTGCAAATGCTCCCGTTCACCCTGCATCCCGGGGAAACAGGCATACGCATTTTGAATGCAAGCCAGGGAAGCCGGGGGAAGCGCAGTGGAATAAATAAAAGGTCTGGAAAAATTGATCAGGTAATCCCGGAGGATCCTGGAACCCAGGATGATGGCGCCATGCGCTCCCAGGGCTTTGCTGAATGTATGCATCCGCGCAAAGCACCTGGTTTGCAGCCCCAGTTCCTGAACCCTGCCCTCCCCTTTAGGGCCTAAAATTCCGGTGGCATGCGCTTCATCCACGATGAGCAGGGTGCCGGTATGCGTACAGATTTCCGCTATTTCCTTCAGGGGGGCCAGATCGCCATCCATGGAATACACACTTTCTACGGCAACAAAACGGCGCCCGCTGCCACCCTGGTGCAGTTTTTTGCTCAGATCAGCCATATCATTATGCCGGAAAGAAAAATGGGCAGCCTGGGAAAGCCGGATCCCATCCCTGATGGATGCATGGATGAGTTGGTCAAAGAAGATCGTGTCGCCTTTTCTCGGGACACTGGAAAAAAGGCCCAGGTTCGCATCATATCCCGAATTGAAGATCAGGCCTGATTCTGCATCATGAAAACCGGCTATCTGGTTTTCGGCTTCTTCCATTTCCGGATAATTCCCGGCCAATAGCCTGGATCCCCTGCTGCCACTGGACCGGGTCCGGGCATCATCCCCATCCCCAGGCGTTCGTAACAGCAATCCCCTGGTAGCCATTCCCAGGTAATCATTGGAACAAAAATCTATCAGGCCGCTGTAATGCTTCAATTCCCTGAAGCACCCTTCCTCTTTTCTTTTTTCCAGGGGTATCCGTAAAAAGGATTCTTCGTCCATGGTCCAAAGCTAATTATTCCCGGGATGCCTTATTCTTATTCCCCATGCAGTAATTGCTCCTGAATCCGGTATTTTTGGTAAAAAATATGCTGGGTCTACAGCTTCCCACAGATCCCCGATGGGTGAATCTGGCTGAGCTTACCATCGGCGATATTTTGACCGATCATGCCTATTGCGAACAGAAAGCCGCTTCCCAATGCATATCGCTCATTCAACGTTACCCGGAGAGGAAGAGGCTCGTGAATGAACTCGCCCCCGTGGTCACCGAAGAATGGGGTCATTTCCGGATGGTCCTTGCAGAAATGCGAAAACGCGGTATTGATCCGGGACGCCAACGGACCGATGAATATGTGGTGGCCCTGGAACGTTTAAGGATGAAAGGTGGAAATGAAAATGAACGGCTCGCGGACCGGCTGCTGATCTGCGGCCTGATAGAAGCCAGGAGCTGCGAAAGGTTCCGGTTGCTCAGTGAAGGGCTCAGTGAGCCATACCTGAAACTGTTCTACCGCCATTTCATGGAATCCGAGGCAGGTCATTACCGGCTTTTTTTGGACCTGGCCAGGGAATATTCCCCTGAAAAGCAGGTCAGGAAACAATGGCAGCTTTGGCTGAATCGGGAAGCGGAAATCCTGAAACAATTCAGTATCCGGGGTGACCGGATGCACTGACCGGCTGCTTTTTGCTATGCCGATTATCCGGGGAATCAAATCACCAGGCAGGACCATATCTTTACCGGTGATTATGGCTCGCAACAACAGGCAGTCCTTGTTCCCGGTGATATTGACCGTTTTTGTGGATCAGCTGGGCATGGGCATCGTGATCCCCATTGCTGCCCCCCTGCTGATGAATCCGGTTTATGGGATGTTCCCTGCCGCAACGGGTCTACCCCTTCGATCCATCCTGCTGGGTTGTTTAATGGGCAGCTTTTCCCTGGCGCAATTTTTTGGAGCCCCCCTGCTCGGAGCCCTGTCAGACCGCCATGGGAGAAAGAAAATGTTCCTTCTTTCCATCACCGGGACCCTGATCGGTTACCTGCTCTTTGCCCTGGGGATCTCGGGTAAAAATATCTGGCTCTGTTTTGCCAGCCGAATACTGGATGGTTTTTCCGGAGGGAATATTTCCATTGCCATGTCCGTAATAGCCGATGTTTCCCAGCCTAAGGACCGGGCTAAAAATTTCGGGCTGATCGGCATGACTTTCGGATTGGGCTTTATCCTGGGTCCCCTGGCAGGAGGAAAGCTGGCTGACCCCGGAGTGGTAAGCTGGTTCAGCCTGTCCACTCCCTATTGGTTCGCAGCCTGTCTAAGTTTGGTTAACCTGGCCCTGATAGCCGGGGTTTTCCCCGAAACCCTTATCCATCGGCATCTGGCCAAAGTGAACCTGTTGACCGGCTTGCATCATTTAAGGGAGGCATTCCAGGACCGAAAACTGCGCAGGGTATTTTTGACCATGTTCCTGGTGGTGACCGGGTTTAACTTTTTTACCCAGTTCTTCCAGGTGCTGCTGATCCGCCGTTTCCGTTTCACTCCTTCCGGCATCGCAGATATCTTTGCTTTTACCGGTCTTTGTCTGGCCCTTACCCAGGGATTGGCCACCCGTCCTCTCGCGAAATATTACTCCCCCCGGACCCTGGTTTCCTGGAGTGCCCTGGCTGGTGCAGTAGTTTTTCCCTTATTGTTAATTCCGGTCAGCCCCTTGGGTATTTACCTGGTCCTTCCTTTTATTGCCTTGTTTAACGGCATTAATACCCCTAACCTGGCTGCAGTGATTTCCTTACAAGGCGGTCCAACAGCCCAGGGCCGGCTCCTGGGCATCCGCCAATCTGTGCAGGCTGCTGCTATGGCGATCCCACCCCTTATCGCAGGGTTCATTGCTGCGATTCGCGTAAGCCTGCCCATCTGGGCAGCGGCAGTATTTACCCTGGCCGGCGGACTCTGGTTTACCCTGGGGGGAACAGACCCGTTGACCCGCTCACCTGAATAATTGCAAAGCCAGGAGCCTGGCTTCTCGCAGCGCATCCTCATCAAAGGAAAAGTTCACCTGCTTATCCCGGAAATACTGAATGAGGTTTTCCGTGGCTATATTACCCACCAGTTCATCCCCGGCCATGGGACAACCCCCTATTCCCAGCAGGGTGGTATCAAAACGCCTGCATCCCTGCAGGTCCGCAGTCTGGACTTTTTCCAGCCATTGGGAAGGTTGGGAATGAAAATGCGCCCCAAAGCGGATCTGCGGGAATGCAGGGATTAAATATGCAAACAATTTCCGGATGGTTTTTGGCACAGCGACACCCACGGTATCCGCCAGGGAAATCACCCCGATACCAAGGTTGGCAAGGCGATCCACCCATTCAGCGACAATATCGGTACTGTACGGGTCACCATACGGGTTCCCGAATCCCATGGAGAGATAAATCACCAGTTCTTTTCCCTTTTCCTTCGAAATGGCAATCAACTCTTTCACCATATTCAGAGAATCCGTTAATCCATGATGAGTGTTTTTTTTCTGGAAGGTTTCCGAAACGGAGAAGGGGTAACCCAGACAATCAATGCTCCCATAACCTGCCGCTGTTTCTGCACCCCTGATATTGGCAACTATGGCCAGCAGGCGGGTCAGGGAAGGGCCCCGGACCAGGGCGGAGAGCAATTCGGCGGTATCTGCCATCTGAGGAATCAGCTTAGGAGACACAAAACTGCCGAAGTCGATTGTATCAAAACCCACCCGGAGCAAGGCATTGAGGTATTCCACCTTTTTTTCCGTAGATATCGGATGGCCCCAACCCTGCATCGCATCCCGGGGACATTCCACGATAACCGGGTTTAGGGGAAGAGGAGGATTTGCGGAATTGGCCGGCATCAAAGTAAAGGTTGAATTCCTGTTGATTATGGTTTCCCGGCAATGCCTGCATTCCGCCGTTGCCGGTTGGTTTCATAAAGGACGATTCCTGCAGCCACCGACACATTGAAGGAATCAAAATCCCCGGGTATTGGAATAGAAAGCATTCCATCTGCAGCCTTTAACAGGGCAGGTTGGATTCCCAGGTGTTCGGAACCCAGGATCAGGGACAGGGGAAGATGGAGATCGGTGTCGTAAATCCGGGTAGTGGCTTGTTGATTCACAGCCAGCACGGCAATGCCATTCAACTTCAGTAATGCGGTTGCTTTAAGGAGGTTGTCCACCCGGCAGACCTGCAAATGTTCCAGGGCACCGGCCGAGGCTTTCACGGCTTCCTCATTCAGCGGCGCTATCCCTTTTTCCGGGATGATCAGGCCATGAACGCCGCAGCAAAGCGCACTGCGGGCGACGGCCCCGATATTGCGCACATCCGTCACCCCGTCCAGCAGGATAAACAGCGGGGTCTCTCCCTTCTCATGTACGAAGGAGATCAGGTCCTGCAGGTCCAGATAACGGATGATGCCGGCAATAGCCACACATCCCTGGTGGTTGCCACGGCTCAGGCTGTCCAGTTTTTCAACAGGCACCAGGTTGACCGGAATCCCCTGATCAGCAGCCAATTTCCGGATCTGCCGGATCGGCTCGCCGCTAGCCTGGCGCAGCAAATAAATACGTTCGATCATCCTGCCTGAGCGGATGGTTTCTATCACCGGCTGCCGGCCGATGATCAGGGAGGATTGCTTTACCTGCATGGGTGGACCAGGAATTTGACCGCAAAGATAATCCGGTGGGTGGACATACCGGAAAATTCCGGGGAATATTGACCATTCAAAACAGCCCCGGTAAGTATATTTGCAATAATGAGACCCGGCTTCCCTTATCCTGCAAGCGCTTTACTGGCCATGGGCTTAGTCAGCCTCCTGATTTCTGGGATATCAGGTTCTCCAGAAGGTTCAGGCAACCCCAAATCTACCTTGATCCATAATGGGAAGCCCTGGAAGGATAACCGGGGAAAGACGATCAATGCCCACGGGGCAGGACTCCTGTATGATCATGGCTTCTATTACCTGTTCGGGGAGATCAAGACCGGCAGGACCTGGCAGGTTCCGGGTCAATCCTGGGAAGATTTCCGGGTCAAGGCATCGGGGGTTTCCTGCTACCGGTCCAGGGATCTGCTGAATTGGACCTATGAAGGGATTGCCCTGGCCCCGCGACCCGGTTCCGGAGGTGACCTGGATACCGGCAGGGTCATAGAGCGACCCAAGGTGATCTACAACGCCAAAACCGGAAAGTTCGTCATGTGGTTCCATGTCGATAACCGAACCTACAGCTATGCACATGCCGGTGTGGCGATCAGCGATCATCCACAGGGGCCCTATCAATACCTGGGAAGCTACCGGCCCGGAGGCTATGCATCCAGGGATATGACCCTGTTTAAGGATATTGATGGTAAAGCTTACCTGGTATTTTCCTCGGAAAAAAACAAGACCATGCATGTGCAACCGCTGTCTTCCGATTACCTGCGTCCTTCGGGGAACTTCAACCGAATCCTGATCGGTTTGGATCGGGAAGCTCCGGCGGTGTTCAGGTTCGGGAAAAAATATTTCCTGATTACTTCCCGCTGCACGGGATGGGATCCCAATACCGCTTCCTGGGCCCAGGCAGACAGCATGATGGGAAACTGGCACCAGCAAGGTAATCCCTGCACGGGCCCGGATAGTGCGATCACTTATTTTGCACAAAGTGCCTTTGTACAACCCATCATCGGGAAACCCGGTGATTTTTTATTTGCAGCTGACCGTTGGAATAAATCAGATCTTCCCCGTTCCCGGTATATCTGGTTGCCGCTCCTCATCCGACAGGGGAAGCCCATGATTATCTGGAAAAAAAACTGGAACCTGTCTTTCTTCACCCGGGAAGGCCTTGGTTCCCACCGGCAGGGTTGATCAGTAAAGCATCCGGGTGCGAATGGTATGCCTGACTTCCCGGAGCAGTCCAAAAGCCTCCCTGGACAGCTTACGGTCCACATCCAGGATGACATAGCCAATCTGTTCATTGGTTTGCAGGTATTGTCCCAGGATATTAATCTGATGATTGGATAGTGCAGCATTGATTTCAGACAATACGCCGGGAACATTGTGATGAATATGCAGGATGCGGTGGGTCCCGGCAATGACAGGCACCGAAATAGAAGGTACCGTATGAGATCCGAAACTGGATCCTGTCTCCAGGTATCCCAGGAGCTTGGTGCTTACGTCCACACCGATATTGAACTGGGCTTCTTCCGTCGACCCTCCGATATGGGGGGTGAGGATCACATTGGGCAGGTTCTGCAGGGGGCAGGAAAAAGCTGTTCCGGTTTTATCGGGTTCTACCGGAAATACATCAATGGCAGCACCGGATAATCTGTTTTCCTGCAGGGCAAGCCGCAGCGCTTCCAGGTCCACCACATCCCCCCGGGAATAATTCAGGAGAATGGATCCTTTCCGGAAATATTTCAGGGTATCTCCGTTGATCATATTTTGGGTAGCCTGGGTGCCAGGCACATGCAGGGTGATCAAATCAGCCTGTCCCAGCAGTTCATTCAGGGAACTCCGGGGTTCCGCATTGCCCAAAGGGAGACGGGTCACCACATCATAATAGATCACCTTCATACCCATTGATTCGGCCAGTACACTCACCTGGCTGCCAATATTGCCGTACCCGATAATTCCCAGGGTTTTGCCGCGCAGTTCATAACTCCCCCTGGCTTCTTTCAGCCATACCCCCTCATGGGCCGCCTTGTTCTTATCCGGTATACGGCGGATAAGCAGGATGGCCAGGCCAATAATCAACTCGGCAACTGACCGGGTATTGGAATAGGGCGCATTGAAAACAGCCACCCCTTTTTCAGTAGCTGCATGCAGGTCAACCTGATTGATGCCAATGCAGAAACATCCGATAGCCTGCAGTTTCCGGGCATTTTCCAGTATCCGGGAATTGATCTGGGTCTTTGACCTGATCCCGAGCAGGTGAACCTCCCGGATAGCTTCAGTCAGCATTTCTTCATTCATGGCCCGGGTTAATTTTTCCACCTGGGTATATCCGGCATCGCGGAAGGCCTGAATCGCCATATCACTGATGTTTTCCAGAAATAATATGCGGATCTTTTCCTTCGGATAGCTGGTCAGTGCGGTAACCGGTTCGCTCATTTTCCCCTGAATTTTTAGGCCGTAAATATAGGACCTGCCCGTGAAAAAGGGGCTATAAATCCCGATTATTGGCATTTTTATGATAAATCACTTTTAAAATTGCTTTATGATACTTAAATTTGTATATCAAGTACTTGGATATTTCCTATAACCTATGAAGCACCCATGTTAAAACCATTTTATTTATCCTTATTGATCCTGGCAGCAGTTTGCTTTGCCCGCTGTTCCCATCCTTCTTCGGCTGCCGACCGGATGGTGTTCAGATCAGATAGTTCCCTTCTCCCTCCGGTCAGCCTGAAATTAAAGCTGGCAGTCCTGTCTTCCAGGAAGACCAGGGTGATGATTGACGGCCTGGAAAATTTTTATGACCGGCAATTGGGTAAGTATTTTAGCGGAGGAATGCTGGTTGCCCGTAAGGGAGTCATCATCTTCGAGCGATACCAGGGTATGGCCAATGCACAAACCCACACACCCATCGATGCGCATACCACGTTCCAACTGGCTTCGACTTCCAAGCCATTCACGGCGATGGCCATTCTCTGGTTGCAGCAGCAGGGCAAACTGAACATCCGGGATTCCATCCAGCAGTTTTTTCCCCGCTTCCCCTATCCGGGGATTACCCTGAAAATGCTGCTGGACCATCGCAGCGGCCTGCCCAATTATTTATATTTCAGTGACAGCCTCTGGACAAACCCTTCCAGGCTGATGACCAATCAGGATGTAATCAACCTCATGATCCGTTATCATCCGAAGCCCGATTATCCGCCTGATACCCATTTTAAATATTGCAATACCAATTATTGTATCCTGGGTGCAATAGCTGAAAAAGTCAGTCATGAAAGACTGGGCATCCTGTTGAATAATATCTTTTTCCGGCCCCTGAACATGAAAGATACCTGGCTTTATGATCCGAACTATGTAATCTGGCGTCCCAATCAATCCCTGAGCTATGATTACCGGAACAGGCCGATTGCTGCTGTTCCGGCGGATGGAGTGATCGGGGATAAAAATATATACAGCACACCGGAGGATCTCCTGAAATGGGATCAGGCCTTATATTCCGGCAAACTGTTTACCCAGGCAACCCTGCGTGCCGCCTTCACCCCTTACAGCAATGAACACCCCGGGATCCGAAACTATGGACTGGGATGGCGGCTGTTGGTATATCCCGACGGGGAAAAGATTGTTTACCACAATGGCTGGTGGCATGGCAACAACAGTGTTTTTTACCGCTTCATCGATGATTCCACCACACTGATCATTCTCTGTAACCGGTATGACCGGGAAGTCTACCAGGTTCATCCCATTTGGAAGATACTGCATGAAATGCCCACGGATTACCTGGGTAAGGAATAAGGGGATCCGCTAAACTTTATTTTTCAGTTTCCCCATGTTTACGGTTGGGTAACAGGGTTTCCCTGGTCCAGGGCATTGGTCCGGTAAACGGGGAATGCCGGACGGGGCAGTCTTTTTTAATGCAATAGGGACAGCAGGATGGCACGCATGGATCCGTTTGGATAAAACATTCCACTTCTCCCACTGAGATACCCCGGCTGACAGCCGAGGATAATGCCTTGATCTGCTGATCGGCTTTTTCCAGTTCCAGATAATAGGGTAAGGTCAGGTGACAATCCAGGTGATAATTATTGCCGTATTTCTGGATGCGGAGGTTGTGGATATCTACCCAATCCTCCATCCGATAATTATGCAGGATCAGGATGACCTCATCCAGGATTTTCAGGTCTGTTTCATCCATCAGACCGGAAACGGAAGGACGGATCAGCTGAAAGGCATTACGCAGGACAAACAGGCCGATCAGCAAGGAGGCAGTCGGATCCACCCAGCGCCAGCTGCTGATCCGAATCAGGATCAGGGCACATATCAGGGCGATGGTGGACCAGCCATCCGTCCTCAGGTGTTTTCCGTGCCCGGAAAGGGTGATGGATGGGATTTTTCGTCCGGATGCCCGCAGCAGTTCTCCGACGACGAGATTGGCCAGGGCGGTGAACCCCAGGAGAAAGACCCCATAGTCCAGTTGATCAATAGTCCTGGGATAAAGAAAATATTCTCCAGCCTTATATAAAATCAGGCAGCCGGCCAGAAAGAGCATGGCCCCTTCCATGCCAATAGAAAGGAATTCTACCTTGCCATGACCATAGGGATGGTTCTTATCCCGGGGCTGACCTGCCAGATAAATACTGTAAA
Source organism: Chitinophagaceae bacterium (assembly GCA_035533815.1). Classification (GTDB taxonomy): domain Bacteria; phylum Bacteroidota; class Bacteroidia; order Chitinophagales; family Chitinophagaceae; genus JANWKA01. Next base: position 9,702 of record DATLTB010000104.1, on the reverse strand, counting down.
AGGCAAATCCGCCACTGAGAATATTGACGATGGATTCCAGGGCATCGGACAGGATGGCGACAGACCGGGTACTGAAATAAGCCATAAATTTAATTATGCCTAACAGCACACTGACCACCAGCGCAATAAATACAATCCTTTTTTCCTTTTGTTTCAAAATTTCCGGTTTAATTTATTTTTTGATTTCACGCAGGATCCAGAGTAATAAGCTGAGGAACAGACTAATCAGAATCATGGTGGTTACCGGCATAAAAAAGGTAAATCCCCTCTTTTTGATCCGGATATCCCCCGGCAGATGGCCTGGCCACCCCAGTTTGTCTGAGAACAGCATGAGTACCATGCCCACCAGAACCAGGATGATACCTGCCACTAAAATGCCTTTCCCCGCCTGCTTCATCATGGTCTGGTTCGGCTTTCTGGCTTCGGCACAGGCTGGAAAACAACCTCCGTTTTAATATCAGTTTCCATATTCATTGTAGTTAAATGATAAAAGGGGAACCATGGCCTAGGTTTTTTAAATATTGGTTCGAATCCTAATTCCCCCTGCCAAATTCCCTAAATCGGGAAAGATAAACTATACTTAAAGCGCTGATGATCATATTGACTTTCATGGGCAAAATGACTTCTTCAAACTGCGTTTCCCGGGATGAATACCCGGCCCCAGCATACCGGGTAACTCATGGACCTGTAGTACTAAGGTAATTAAATACCGGGGTAGGCTGATATCCTTTCCGGCATACTTGCCCATAGAATACGTCCCGGTACAAAGGGCCTCACAGATAAATTGCAACCTGATTGTCACTCCGTTTTTCAACCAATGTCAACAGCTAACCTAAAGTCAGTTAACCACCCCCGATCAGGGGGCCTTCAACAGAATGGCCATTTTTTGAAATAGCATATAATTTAGTTAAGTTTAATGCATGAAACCCTTACTTAAAAAAGTTACTCCCGATCCCCAGCATTCTTTCAGTTTCCGGTCTGACAGCGGGGAACGGCTGATCAGCAACTGGCATTATCATCCGGAGTTGGAACTGGTGCTGATCATTCAAGGCTCCGGTACCCGGATGGTCGGCGACCATATGGAAAACTTCCAGGATGGCGAAGTGGTGCTGCTGGGGGCCAACCTCCCCCATCACTGGCGTCATGACGATAAATTTATCCGGTTTCCCGAACAAACCGGGGCCAAAGCCCTGGTCATTCATTTCAATGATTTTTTCCTGGGAGGTGAATTCCTTAATCTTCCTGAGCTGCATGATATCAAAACCCTTTTTGATACAGCGAAACTGGGATTGAAAATCAGGGGCAAGACCAAAAAAACAGTTGCTGCCCTGATGGAAGAGATGCAGAACGCTCCGGCCAGCAGCCAGCTGATCAGCCTGTTGAGTATTCTGGACCAAATTTCCCGCAGCAAAGAATATATGTTATTGTCCAGCAAGGGGTTCTCCTTTCATCCTCCGGCTCAGGGTGATTCCGATAAGATCAATGCGGTTTACGAATTCACATTCAATCATTATCACCGGAAGATCAATATCCAGGAACTGGCCACCCTCACCCACCTGTCCAGGCAATCCTTTTGCAGGTATTTTAAAAAAAAGACACGCAAGACTTATTTCCAGTTTCTGGCCGAAGTGCGGATTGGCCAGGCCTGCAGGATATTGATTGAAAATGAAAAAAGTGTGGCAGAAATCTGTTATGCCTGTGGCTATAATAACCCTTCCAATTTCAACCAGCAGTTTAAGATGATCACCCGTAAAACCCCCGTACAATACAAAAAAGACTACCTGACAAACAACTGAACCTGGGATGCATACCATTATGCTGGACAAGCCCGGACATATCCGGGTAGTGGAATCGGAAGTACCGGAGATAAGGGAAAACGAAGTCCTCCTGGAAATGGTTTATGCGGGACTTTGCGGCACCGACCTTGGCAGCTACCGGGGAACTAATCCCCTGGTGAGTTATCCCCGAATTCCCGGTCATGAGATCTGTGCCCGCATCGCAGAAAAGGGGAAAGAAGTACCTGCAACCTGCTGTATCGGGGACCTGGTCACCGCTTCCCCGTATTCCAGTTGCGGAAAATGTACGGCCTGCCGGAAAGGGCAGTCCAATGCCTGTGTGCATAACCAAACCCTCGGCGTGCAGCGGGACGGGGCTATGCAACAATACTTTGTCTTATGCTGGGAAAAATTGTATCACAGCGATATCCTGAAACCAGAGGAACTGGTGCTGACCGAACCCCTGAGTGTAGGTTCCCATGCCGTTAACCGGGGACAGGTGGCTGCCGGGGAAACGGTCCTGGTGCTGGGATGCGGAACAATCGGCATGGGGGCACTGATCGCTGCAGTCAGCCGGGGGGGTAAAATCATTGCAGCAGATCCTGCATTACCTAAACTGGACATGGCCAGGAAATTCGGCGCCCTCCATGTGATCAATCCGGCAACTGAAAACCTGACAGAGGCTGTCTTTCAGTATACCGGCGGGGAAGGAGCATCTGTGGTCATAGAAGCTGCCGGAACCCCGGCCTCCTACCAGGCGGCACTGGAAGCCGTTGCCTATGCCGGAAAAATGATTTGCATTGGATATGCCCAAAAGGATATTCCCCTGAACACTTCCCTCATGGTCAAAAAGGAACTCTGTATCCTGGGCAGCCGCAATGCCCTCAATGAGTTCGCCACGGTCATTCAGGTGCTGGAAGCCCGTCAGTTTCCATATACTTCCCTGATCACTGCCATTCATCCGGTAATGAAGGCCCGGGAAGTTTTTGCCAGTTGGGATGAAGATCCTGGTGCATCCATGAAGATCCTCTTAGCCTTCTGAGGAGCTGGCGAGTATTTGCTTCAGGGTGGCCCTGATACCCTGCTGGTGCAACCTGTTCATCAGTCCGGCAATATGACCGGCAAAACCCTCCAAAGCGGCCAGGTTTGTTTGAAATATCTCTTTATCGGAAAAAATCAGGGTGATCCGGTTGACCATTTCCGCGTAATCCCCAAAATCCATATCCGCCAACAATGCGCAGACCCGGGGGGCATGCTCATCCCGGTACGGATATTTTTCTTCAGCCCGCATGCCAAAGTATCCCCCCTGATCCTGCCCTGCAGGTAGATGGAAGAGCAAAAACGCCGCCATACCCAGGCTGCAGAGTGGCGGGAACCTGGAGTAAAGGGTATAATACCGGATAAAGGTTGGTCCGCACCGGCTGTCCATTTTGGCACAGTACTGCAGGGCGATATTCAGGAGAGGATACCGGATGTCCGGATTACGAAAACGTTCCAGCACAGCTGCCGCAAATTCTCCCGACGCCGGACAATTTACTGCGATGGTGGGTAAAATTTCTGTATCGATCTGCCGGGTGACATACCTGCAGACCAGCTTGTCCTGCATGGTATCCAGCGTGGTATTGCACCCGTACAGGTAAGCTAGTGCGGCCACCAGGCTATTGCTTCCATTAAGAATGCGCAATTTCTGCTCCCGCAAAGGGGTGATATCCGGAGTGACCACCATTCTCGGCTCAGCTTCCTGAAAGGGGAGTCTTTTTTTGATTTCTGCCCCGCCTTCGATCGCCCAGAGCAAAAAAGGCTCAGCCACTACATACAATTGATCACTATAGATAATCCCGCCTGATTCCATTTGATCATCCGGTAATGATTTTCCAGGCACAATCCGGTCAACCAGGGTATTGCAGAATCGATTGTTTTCCTGTAGCCAATGGATGAAAGCCCGGGGAAGATGATTGTTTTCGCTTTGGCGGATTACCAGGTCTTTTAATACCATGCCGTTATCAGTAATCAGTTCGGCGGGCAGGATAATCATTCCGGAATCCCGGCTCCCGGCAAAAACCTGGTATCTTTCCCATAAATACCGGGTCAGCTTACCCGGAAAGCTAGCCGGGGCCTGCCGCTGAAGAATATCTTCCTGCAGATATACCAGGCCAGCTTCCGTGGTATTGGAAATGATGATATCAATTCCCGGTGCGCCGGCGCATTCCAGGATAGTTGACCAGTCTGAGTAGGTATTCAACACCCTGCTGATGGAGGTGATTACTGAACTCCTGTTCACCGGTTCCTGGTTAACCAACCCTTTTTCAATGACGGTATATAAATTATCCTGGGAATCAAATGCAGCATGATCTGTGCCGGTGGACCGGATGACCACGATCCTCCCATTGAATACCTGCTGCTTATTGGCCTTATCTACAATCCAATCGGCCAATCCCCTTAATAATACCCCGGTACCGAACTGAAGAATGCGTTCCGGGAGGTTAAAAAGGGAGGGATCCGTGCCGAACTCCAAAGCATGCCGGATAGCCAGGGATTTGTTCAGGGAATACATGTCATTCAAAGTTCGAAAACCTTTTCCATCCGCACCCATTTCTGGCCCTTTACTGCCCATGGCAGCGCCTGCTGATATTTCCACATGAGCTGTTCCCAGTCCTGCACTTTCGGGTTAGCCCCATCCATAACCGCTTTTTTTTCCAGGGAAAAATTTTCATTTCCTTCCATGATCAGGAAAAGCCGGTTACCCGTCCGGTAAATCTCCATGCGGGTGATTCCGGAATCGCGGAGACTTTGGAGGATCTCCGGCCAAACTGATTGATGATAGCGGTCATATTCCGCAATGAGCCGGGGATCATTCTTCAGGTCAAGGGCGAGACAGTATCTTTCCATAATCAATATGTTTTACGGCTTTAATCTGTCAATGCCCGGTCCAGGTGCACATAACCCCCATCCACATGGATCAGCTGTCCGGTGGTATGGCTGGAGCAACTGGACAACAGGAATGCGACCATATCAGCAATTTCTACGGGACTGGTTAACCGATGTTCCAGGGGAATTTTTTTGGCGATGGATTGAAGTTTGCGGTCCGGATCTGCAAAGGTTCCGATCCAGGATTCATACAGCGGGGTCCAGCATTCCGACACCACCACAGCATTGACCCGGATGCCATATTTCAGGAGTTCTACCGCCCATTCCCTGGTCAGTGCATTGCGACCACCATTGGCCGCTGCATATGCGGAGGTGTTCCCCTGTCCCGTTTCAGCGGTTTTTGAACTGATATTGACGATGGAGCCTTTAGCCCGGATCAGGTGGGGTAGTGCATGGTGGGCCATCAGGTAATAATGAACCAGGTTTTTATGCAGGGATGCCATAAAAGCGCCGTAACTGCCATTTTCCAATCCCACTCCGTCATTCACTCCTGCATTATTTACCAAACCATCCAGTCTCCCCAGGGCATGAACCGCCTGGTCAACCGTTTTTGCACAATCCTCCGGTAAGGTCAGTTCTGCTTCCAGGGATAAAACCTGGTGACCCTGACTGCGGATTGCCTGTTCGGCTGCCCGGTTATCGGCGGCATTTCTCCCGGCAATGACCGGGATTGCCCCCTCCCGGGCCAGGGTCTCGCAAATGGCCCTTCCGATGCCTTTTGCACCTCCTGTCACCAAGATCACCTTATCCTTTAATTGAAGTTCCATAAACCATTAATAATGAGAATGAATTAGGCTTATTTTACGTTGGGGATTCCCAGTATTCCTACCCGGTTGACCAGGGTTCCGATGGCCTCAATGGTGATCCTTACTATATCATCTTGCAGCAAGGTAAACCCATCACCGGGCACCAGGCAGGTCCCGGTCATTAAATAACAGCCTTCCGGAAAATGGCAACCCCTGAATAGCCAATCAGCCAGTTCTGCAAGGCTTCGTTTCATCCGGCCAAGGGATACGGACTCCCGGAAAATGGATTTACCTGCCCGCAGGATCTCCATTTGGATCTGGGTATCCGGGTCAAGGGGGCTGGGAAGCACGAGCAGGCAGGGACCCAGGGCTGCGCTGCGTTCATAGATCTTCGCCTGGGGAAGATACAGGGGATTTTCCCCTTCTATGCTACGGGAACTCATATCATTTCCAATGGTATAAGCGGTTATTTTACCCCGGCTGTTGATATAGAGGGTAAGTTCCGGTTCGGGAACATTCCAGCTGGAATCCGCCCGGATATTCACCTGCTCCAGATTCCCGGCCACCCGCCCTGCCGTGGATTTAAAGAACAACTCAGGCCTTACTGCCCCGTACACCTGATCATAAAAAACAGCAGCCCCGCTTTCCCGGGATTCATCCATGCGGGCCTCCATGCTCCTGAAATAAGTGACCCCTGCCGCCCATATTTCCTGGCGGTCAATCGGAGGAAGCAACTCCTTTTCGAGTATATGACCGGCATCCTCCACCACCGGCAAATACACCAGTTCCCTGAGCAGGGCATGGTAAAGGCCATCCCGGTTGATGAGATCTGTCAATCCTTTTGCAGACCGGAAATACTGTCCTTCATGTTGGATCAGGATACCTGATCCGGTATGATATATCTTCATTAATTTCAGGTTCAGGTACACGTCGGTCTCATCAGGGGCAAGACCACTACCTGGTTTAAATTGTTTTTTTAAGCCCGATAGGCGCAGGAAACATTAACCTTTGAAACCGATTTTACGCATACCCAGGGTGACAAATAGGAAACCAAATTTTGAATGCCTTTAAAATTACCTGATTTGCCGCATAATGTTCCTGATTGCCCTAAATAATTTCCCGGAACAGGGCCAGTAAGCATTTTGTTTCCCATCCTTTTCAAAGCAATGAATACTTTTGTACAAACAGCGCAATGGCCGGTAAAATACTCATTATCGATGACGAAGAAAAGTTACGCAGGCTCCTTCGCCGGATCCTGGAACTGGAGGGATATATGTTATTTGAAGCATCTTCCGGCAAATCAGCCTTACAGGTACTCGAAAAGGAAGAAGATATCCGGATCATCATCAGCGATGTGAAACTTCCGGACATCAATGGCCTTGAACTGATCAGGAGGATCAAGGCAGCTTATCCCTTTACCGAAATCATCGTACTGACAGCCTTCGGGTCCATCCAGGATGGGGTATCCGCTATCAAAAACGGGGCATTTGATTATATCACCAAGGGGGATGACAACGACCGGGTCATCCCCCTGGTCGACCGGGCAATGGAAAAGACCAGGTTGCAGCATCGGGTACAACTGCTGGAAAATAAAATCTACCGGAAACTGGGATTCGATAGCATACTCGGAAATGCAAGGGTTTTCCAGGATGCCATTCACCTGGCCCGGAAAGTAGCTCCTGCGGATACTGCGGTTCTTCTTCAAGGAGAAACCGGAACAGGTAAAGAGGTGTTTGCCGAAGCCATCCATTATGAAAGTTTAAGGCGCCTGAAGCCTTTTGTGGCGGTCAATTGTTCTGCCCTGGGCAGGGATATCCTGGAAAGTGAAATATTCGGACATAAAGCAGGGGCATTCACGGGAGCTGTCCGGGATAAAAGGGGGTTATTTGAGGAAGCGGACGAGGGTACCATTTTCCTGGATGAGATCGGCGATATGGATCCTGATCTCCAGGCCAAACTCCTGCGGGTCCTGGAAACCGGCACGTTTATCAAAGTCGGTGATACCCGGCCCGTCAAAGTCAATGTACGGGTGATCGCGGCCACCAATAAGGACCTGCTGAATCTTTCTTCCACAGGGGTATTCCGGGCCGACCTCTATTACCGGCTTTCCGTTTTCCGGATCAACCTTCCATCCCTGCATGAACGGATTAGGGATATTCCGTTACTGGCTACTCATTTTCTGCAGGTTTTCAGTGCCAAAATGAACCGGACAGTACCTTCGATGTCTGAGGAATTTGCCGGACTGATCCGGAAACATCGCTGGAAGGGGAATGTCAGGGAACTGAAAAATATCATGGAACGCGTAGTCATTCTCTGTGAAGGGAACGAAATTTCGGCTGATCTGCTGCCCCCTGAATTCCGGGAAGGGGAAGGGGAAGGGAATGATCACTCTACGGCCTTTGACCTGGCCACGGTAGAAAAATCACATATCCGCAGGGTACTGCTGCATACCCGGGGTAATAAAACGGAAACAGCCCGGCTGCTCGGTATCGGGTTGACTACCCTTTACCGGAAGATAGAAGAATACCAGCTGGATTCCAGGGACCACTGAACTGCCGCGATTCAATTTCCTCCCCCTCCCTACCATATTGAAAATAACGGTTCATATTGGTAAGCCAATTTATGCTCCTAATCCTTAGGTCAATTGGATCCAGAACCCGGAGAGGCCCGTCCCGCCTGAATGAATGACTGCTTTACTTCGGATGGATAAAACCGGAATGACTATTGAAAATAAGAGGCCACGCAGTTCCGGCGGATCACTAACCTGGTTTTGATCCGTAAGTAAGCTCAGGCAAAAAATCTGCCGGTCTGCTGTTTATCCATCAACTTTTTACCATGTGGTATACCCTTATCCTGACCGGCATCTGTTGCTTTTGGCTGTTTTCCAGATGCATTGATTTTTTTGAAAAAATCTGATCCATGGCGCTATTGTTTATTCTATCGGTATTGGTCTTCATTTACCTGGTATATGCCCTGATCAAACCGGAAAAATTCTAGGTCGTGGGACGACAATGTATTAAAACCTGAAATCCACATGCTGACGCAGCTCTTCGGTATCCTGTTTATGGTTATCACGCTCCTGCTACTGGCCAAACCGCTGGGTAAATACATGGCCCGGGTCTATGCGGGCGAGCCTAGTTTCCTTGACCTGATGTCCCCGGTTGAAAAAAGGATCTTCCTGATCTGTGGTATTCACCCGGCCAGGGAAATGGACTGGAAAACACATCTCAAGGCCTTTTTGGCCATCAACCTGATCTGGTTTTTGCTGGGTATGGGGGTGCTGATGACCCAGGGATCCCTGCTGCTCAACCCGGATCATAACCCTTCCATGAGCCCTGACCTGGCCTTTAACACGGCGGTCAGTTTTATTTCCAATACCAATCTCCAGCATTATTCCGGAGAAACCGGGGTATCCTATCTTTCCCAACTGGTCCTGGTCTTTTTTCAGTTCGTCAGCGCTGCGGCAGGAATGGCTGCCTGCGTGGTCGTGTTCCATGCCATGCGGGAAGGAACACTTACCAAACTGGGTAATTTCTATAAATACCTCCTGCTGTCCATCACCCGTATCCTGCTTCCCCTGGCCGTATTTCTTGCTATCATCCTGGCCTTTAACGGAGTACCCATGACCTTCAAGGGTAAGCTACCCCTGGTTACCCTGCAGGGAGACACCCAGCTGGTATCCAGGGGACCGGTTGCAGCCATGATCGCCATCAAGCAATTGGGCACCAATGGCGGAGGGTTTTACGGGGCAAACTCGGCCCATCCCCTGGAAAATCCCAACTACCTGACCAATATGCTGGAATGCATATCCATCCTGCTGATCCCTGTGGCGCTTGTTTTTGCCCTGGGCTACTACCTGAAAAACAAAGCCCTGTCCAGGATGATATTCGGGGTCATGCTGATCGGGTTTATTCTTTTAGCCATCCCGGCTATTTATTATGAAATGAATGCCAACCCAGCCCTGAAACCCGCCGGCATCAGTCAGCAGGAAGGCAATATGGAAGGGAAGGAAATGCGGTTCGGCTCAGGGGCATCTGCCCTCTGGGGAGTCATGACGACGGTAACTTCCAATGGGTCTGTCAATGCCATGCATGACAGTTTCCTACCTCTTTCCGGGATGACCGAAATGATGGGTATGGAGGTGAATTGTTTTTTCGGAGGTGTCGGAGTTGGATTGATGAACTTCTATATTTTCATGATCATCGCCGTCTTCATCTCGGGACTCATGGTGGGAAGAACTCCCGAACTCCTGG
>DATLTB010000103.1:0-113293 GCA_035533815.1 Chitinophagaceae bacterium | reverse complement strand
AATCAGTACCCGATAATAAAAGAGGTTAGGTTCAGTATCATCAAAGATGATCATTCGGATTGTAGTACCTATGTTGTACCAAAAGAATAAGGCTCTGAGGGTTATCGCCTCAAAGCCTTGTCTGTCTTGTGGTGTGGGGCGGAATCGAACCGCCGACACAAGGATTTTCAGTCCTTTGCTCTACCAACTGAGCTACCGCACCGTTGAAGTGTATTAATTTTAGAGGCGCAAAGATAGGGTTTTATCCTATTTCAGTTCCCATATTCACACAGGAACTTGATCCGCATCAGCTTGAGCTGTTCCAGGGAATAATTACTGTCTACCAATTCCTCCCTTGCAGTTACAAGGCTCGAGGTCTCGCAGCCCTTGAAATAATCGATGATCTCTTCCTGGGCATAATCATCCAGCTCCTCATCAATGCAATAATTGATGTTCAGCCGGGTGCCGCTGGCCACAATGGTTTCCATTTCTTCCAGCAGTTTGGTAATCGATAACTCCTTGTTCTTTGCAATGGTTTCCAGGGAAACCTTCTTGTCTATGTTCTGAATGATGAAAACCTTTAACCCGCTTTTGTTCACCACACTTTTCATGATAAAGTCATCCGGTCTTTCGATCTCATTCTCCCGGACATAATTGGCGATAAGGTCCACAAACTTCTTTCCGTAGCGCTGGGCTTTCCCCTTGCTTACCCCCTGAATTTTTTCCAGTTCCTCCACGGTGGTGGGATACATGGTGGCCATGTCTTCCAGTGAATTTTCCAGGAAGATGACAAAAGGAGGCAGGTTCAGCTCTTTGGCCACCTTACCGCGCAGGTCCTTAATCATCTCAAACAAGGCCGGATCCACCGGGGTGGAAACTGCCGTAGATTCCGTTTCCTCATCATCCCCGTTGGCATCATCAAACTGGTGGTTCAGGGCTACCAGGATGGAATAAGGCTTCTTGAGAAACTTATGTCCTTTTTCAGTAATCTTGAGCAGGCCATATTCTTCGATATCCTTTTCAATAAGCCCTTCAAGCATCATTTGCCGGATCAGGGAATTCCAGAAATGTTCGTCATTCTCCCTCCCCTCCCCGAACACGGAAAGCTTGTCATGCCGGAAGGTTTCAATCTTCGGGGTGGCTTTGCCGATGATCATGTTCACCACGTAATCAATGCCAAAGCGCTCATCCAGGGCATGAATGGTTTTCAACACCATGGAAACCCTAGTCTTGACTTCCAGCTTTTCCTTTGGATTCAGGCAGTTGTCACATTGTCCGCAGTTCTCCCGGTCATATTTTTCCCCGAAATAATGCAAAAGCACTTTGCGGCGGCATACTGCGCTCTCCGCATATGCAATCGTTTCATTGATGAGTTGTGCACCCATTTCCCGTTCACTGAGGGGCTTATCCCGCATGAGCTGTTCCAGCTTCTGCACGTCTTTATGGGAATAAAAACAGACACAAATCCCTTCTTTCCCATCCCTTCCCCCACGACCAGTTTCCTGGTAGTAATTCTCCAGACTCTTGGGAATGTTGTAATGGATTACGAAGCGCACATCCGGCTTGTCAATACCCATCCCAAAGGCAATGGTTGCCACGATCACTTCCACTTCTTCCCGCAGGAACTTATCCTGGCGTTTGGACCGGACAGCAGAATCAAGACCTGCATGATAGGCCACAGCCCGGATATTGTTGGCCACGAGCATATCTGCCAGTTCTTCCGTGGTTTTGCGGTTAAGGGTATAAATGATCCCGCTCTTTCCTTTGTGCAGGTGAATAAATTTGACTATTTCCCGGATGGTCTGGTCTTTTTTCCTCTTTGGCCTGATTTCATACTTCAGGTTCGGCCGGTTAAAAGAAGATATAAATATCTCCGGATTGCGCAGATTGAGGTTTTTCACAATATCGCTCTGCACCTTGGGTGTGGCAGTTGCCGTTAGAGCAATAATGGGTATGCTGCCGGCAATCTCATCGATCATTTCACGCAGCCGTCGGTATTCAGGCCGGAAATCATGGCCCCATTCGGAAATGCAGTGCGCTTCATCAACAGCCACAAAGGAAATATCCAGATCTTTGAAAAAGTCCAGGTTCTCCTGTTTGGTCAGGGTTTCCGGGGCCACATAAAGCAACTTGGTTGTACCGGTCACCAGGTCATTTTTTACTTTTTTAATCTGCACCTTGGAAAGGGTGGAATTCAGAAAATGGGCAATATTGTCCTTGCTGCTGTATGAGCGTACCAGGTCCACCTGATTTTTCATGAGTGCAATCAGGGGTGAGACAATCAGTGCGCAACCCGGGTTCAGCAAAGCAGGAAGCTGGTAACAAAGAGACTTGCCGCCTCCGGTTGGCATGATCACAAAAGTGTCTTTGCCGGCAAGGATGCTTTTTATGATTTTTTCCTGATTGCCCTTGAATGATTCGAATCCGAATTGCTCCTGAAGCGCCTCCCTTAAACTGAGTTTTTCAACTTCCATCACTTTGATAATTTTTACTTAATATAGGAAAATATCCGGATATATGAATTATTCTTTTCAATAAATTAATGTTTTTGGGGTCCGTGAAATTACTTAAATGCATTGAAAATGTCAATGAAGTTGAATGCACCATGGATTTTCAACTCCGGTTAAACGGATATAATAAGTAAAGAAAATATATGGAAAGTTCTGTTCCTAAGGGATTTGCAGGGAATGATTTTTGTTTTGTTAAAATTTCAGCCTAATGAGTAGGTTTGTAACCGCATGTTACCCGAAATGCAACCGGATATCCGAGGATCGGCCATTAAAACCCTTCGACTGGAAGCTGAAGCAATCCGGTCACTGGAAGATTATATCAATGAGGATTTTGAACAGGCTGTCCGACGCATAGCTTCCTGCCGGGGACGGGTGGTGATCAGCGGAATAGGTAAAAGCGCCATCATTGCCCAGAAAATCGTAGCCACCCTGAACTCCACAGGTACTCCCGCCATATTCATGCATGCAGCAGATGCCATTCACGGTGATCTTGGGACCGTGCAGCCGCAGGATGTGGTCATCTGTTTGTCCAAGAGCGGACAGTCTCCGGAGATCCGTGTGCTCGTTCCTTTACTGAAGAATCTCGGCAATCCGCTTATCGCCATTGTAGGCAATCCGGATTCCTACCTGGCCACCCATGCCGATTGGGTGCTGAACACCTCGGTTTCCCAGGAAGCATGCCCCAATAACCTTGCCCCAACCGCCAGCACGACGGCACAGCTGGCCATGGGCGATGCTCTTGCTGTTTGCCTGATGGAACTGAATGGGTTCACCACCCAGGATTTTGCTCGTTTTCATCCAGGTGGTACCATTGGCAAAAAACTATACCTGCATGTATCCGATCTGATCATCCATAATGAATTACCCCGGGTATCCCCTGGCAGTTCAGTCCGGGAAGTTATCTTTGAGATCACCGGAAAGCGGCTCGGCATCACCGCCGTTCTGGAAGAGAATAACAGGCTGACTGGAGTGATTACGGATGGTGATTTGCGTAGAATGCTCGAAAAAAACCCATGGGTCGAAGAACTGAAAGCCCGGGACATCATGAACACTTCGCCAAAAACCATACAACAGGACGAACTCGCAGTGAATGCCCTGGAAACCATGCGCCTAAGCAATATCACCCAGCTGGTTGTCCTGGATGGTGAAACTTATACGGGTATCGTACATTTACATGACCTGATTAAGGAAGGGATCATTTAACCCAATGCTGTAAGAACAACCGGATGAAACATAATTACTATGTAGCCATTATGGCGGGAGGGATCGGAAGCCGTTTCTGGCCTGTCAGCAGGACGGACATGCCCAAGCAGTTCCTCGATATCCTGGGCAGCGGGAAATCCCTGATCCAATGGACCTTTGAACGGTTTGCTTCTTTCATGCTCCCGGAAAACATATTCGTAGTTACTCATCACCAGTATGCAGCCATAGTAAAAAGCCAGTTAAGGCACCTCCCGGAATCCAATATCATCAGCGAGCCATCCCGGAAGAACACGGCAGCCTGTGTAGCCTATATTTCCTATAAAATCTCCCGGATGAATCCGCAGGCAAGCTTTATATGTGCCCCTGCCGATCACCTGATCATGGATGCAACTGCCTTCAATAAAGTCTGTATCGAAGCCCTTAACTTTGTAGATAGTCATAACGCCCTGATCACCCTGGGTATCACCCCTACCCGTCCCGATACTGGATATGGATATATCCAGTTTGAAACACAGGCCATAGCGGATAAGGTATACAAGGTGAAGACCTTCACGGAAAAACCGAACCTGGATCTGGCGAGGACCTTCCTGAAAAGCGGCGATTTCCTCTGGAACTCCGGAATCTTTGTCTGGAAGACCAAAAATATCCTGGCTGCCCTGAAAAAGCATCTTCCTGAAATGAATGAACTTTTTGAAGCGGATGCGGAAAGCCTGAACACGGAACTGGAGAAAGAAGTGATCGAAATGATCTATTCCCAATGCACCAATATCTCCATAGATTATGGTGTTATGGAAAAAGCGGATAATGTGTATGTCATCCCGGCTGACTTCGGATGGAGTGACCTGGGGACCTGGACTTCAGCCTATGAAAATATGGAAAAGGACCACCTGGGAAATGCCGTCTCAGGGAAAAATGTGATGATCATGGATTCTAGCCATTGCATGGTGAAAATACCCAGGGAAAAACTGGCTGTGCTGCAGGGGCTGGATGAATATATCATCATAGATACCCCGGATGTGCTCCTGATCTGCAAAAAGGACAATGAACAGCAGATTAAGGAATATGTCGCAGAGGTGAAACGCAACAAGGGCGACAAATACATTTAGGTAACAGATCTTGCCTACTCACGAACATAAACTCTTTCGCTCCAAGCTACCTCACAGCGGCACCAGCATTTTCGCTGAAATGTCCGCGTTAGCTATTGAATACCAGGCGATCAACCTGTCCCAGGGATTCCCGGATTATCCCATGAGCGATGAACTGATCGGGTTGACCTGGGAAGCCATGAAGGCCGGTTATAACCAATATGCCCCGATGCCAGGCTGGCCTGCACTAAGGGAAGCTATCGCTGCCAAGATCCAATGGTTATATAAACGCCCTGTAAATCCCAGCACGGAGATAACGATTACCCCAGGAGGCACTTATGGGATTTATACGGCAATTACCACTGCGGTGCGGCCAGGCGACGAAGTGATCGTTTTTGAACCTGCCTATGACAGTTATATCCCCAATGTGGAAATATGCGGGGGAATTCCGGTCTGTATTCCTTTGAAATTCCCCGATTACCGGATTGACTGGGACCTGGTCCGGTCCAGGATCAGTTCCCGGACCCGGATGATCTTATTGAACTCTCCCCATAATCCCACCGGAATTGTATTCGGCGAACAGGACATCCTTCAGTTGATGTCCATTGTCCGGGGCACTTCAATCTGTCTGGTTTCGGATGAAGTGTATGAGCACCTGATCTATGATGGTAAGGAACACCTGAGCATGCTCCGTTATCCGGAATTGTTTGAGCGGAGTTTCGTGGTTTTTTCCTTCGGGAAGGTCTATCATAATACCGGCTGGAAAATGGGTTATTGCGTGGCTCCTGCCCCGCTGATGACCGAATACCGTAAAATACATCAGTTCCAGGCCTTTTCCTGCCATGCACCGGTCCAGGTTGCCCTGGCCTCTTTCATGAAAAACCGGGAATCCTATTTGTTCCTGCCCCAGTTCTTCCAGGAAAAGCGGGACCTGTTCCGGGACCTGTTGAAACAAACCCGCTTTGATCCGCTGCCCTGCTCAGGCAGCTATTTCCAGCTCGTCAAATATGACCGGATATCACAGGAAGGAGATAAGGCGTTTTCGGTCCGGCTCACCAAAGAACACCGGGTGGCCACTGTACCCTTATCTGCCTTTTATCAGGATGGCCAGGATGACCATGTGCTCCGGCTATGTTTTGCCAAACAATCCCAGACCCTGGAAGAAGCGGTCAATCGGTTGAAAAAGATTTGAATCGTATCCTTAAATGAGGTGATTTTGGGTATAAAATTCCATTAATCCTTATTTTTTTAATTTTCTTTTTCTATTTATTAGTTATAATTCACTGATAATCAATATTAACTTGATACTCTAGTATTCTACCATATAAATTATTTTATTAAATATGGTATTATGTATTGCACAGTAGTTTGAATATACATATCTTCGTGTTTTAAAGCTGTCAACATGACCATAGAAAACACCCAATCTCAGATGAAAAAAGGAGTGCTTGAATTCTGCATTCTATCCGTCATCCGGCAGGGAGAAGCCTATCCTTCAGATATCATTGAAAAAATGAAATCAGCCCAACTGGATATCCTGGAAGGTACCCTGTATCCCTTACTTACCCGACTTAAAAATGCGGAGTTTCTCACTTACCGTTGGGTGGAAAGCAATTCAGGGCCCCCCCGCAAATATTTTTCGATGACAGAAAAGGGACTGGCCTTTTTCAAAGAACTGGAAGACACCTGGAACCAGCTGGCCGGTGCAGTACATACGCTCACTACCCAATCTGCAAATCCTATCCCATAAATACTAAAGCTGAACTCAAAATGAAAAAAATCATCAATATCAATCTTTCTGGCAGGCTAATACCCATCGAGGATACTGCCTATGAACAGCTTAAAAATTACCTGGACAGCCTGAAACGACATTTTTCCAGGGAACAGGGAGGGGATGAAATCGTCAGTGACATTGAAAGTCGGATTGCCGAATTGTTTTCGGACATCCTGAAAAAAGGGGTGCCCTGCATCACAGATCAGGATGTGACCAGAATGATCGCTTCCATGGGCCGGCCGGAACAACTGGCAGATGAGCCCCTGTCCGAACCTGGTCCTCAGCCGGCCTCCGGTCAGGCTCCCCCGCATATCTCCGGGAAACGCCTGACCCGAAATGAAAATGACAAGTTACTTGGGGGCGTATGCAGCGGGATTGCTAATTATTTCAATATAGATCCCGTGATAGTCCGTATCCTGTTCGTGGTAATCACCATCGCCTGGGGTTCGGGAATACTGATCTATATTATTTTATGGGCAACCCTTCCCGGCATCCGGAATACTTTTTATACTCCCGTGAAGCATAAAAGGTTGTACCGGGACACAGAACACCGGGTAATAGCCGGAGTTTGTGGCGGAATAGGCAGCTACCTCAATGTGGATCCTGTCATTGTCCGTATTTTCTTTGCCCTTCCGATCATGGGCGTCATCTTTTTCAGCATACTCGATCATTTGTTTGTTCATAATTTTTTATTTGCGTTTTCTGTCGGATCATTACCTACCCTGATCCTGATTTATTTTATTCTCTGGTTTGCCGTCCCCAAGGCCATTACAGTTACTGAGAAACTCGAGATGAAGGGAGAGCGGGTGGACCTGCAGAACATCACCAATGCCATGAAGGAAGCTGCCGCAGATGAAAAGATACCGGATTCCCGGGGTGTCTACCCCGCTTCGCCGGTACTTCCAGGTCTGGAGAATCCTTCCCAGCATACCCAGTCTGTTCCACCGAGCCAGCCTGTATATTATCCTCCCCCGGCCTATCCCCGGAGAAGCACCCTGGGGAGTATCATCATCCTGCTGTTGAAAATACTGGCCTTCATTATACTTGGCTTCATCCTGGTGATCCTCTGTATTGCCCTAATTGCCTCGGCAGGAGCCTTGATGGGTGTTGCGGGTATTACCGGATTCTCCTTACCCTACCGCAGCATGCTGCTGAACACCGCCCTGCAGCATAATCTGGTATGGCCGGCAGTGTACCTTACCCTGGGAGTCCCCGTGGTAGCCATCATCTGGTTCTTCATCAGGCTCATCACCGGATACAAATCCAGAAATAAGGTAGTAGGCCCCCTGCTCGGAATTTTATGGTTAGGGGGGTTTTGTTGTGCGATCATTCTCGCTATTTCCCTGGCCAGGGGGTTTCAGATGGATTATTTCCTGACCCGTTCAGTACCGATCACCCAGCCTTCTGCGGGCAAGCTGATCATCCGCGAGGCGCAACAGCAGGTCCGTATTGGCGGAGGGTACCTCATGTTCGGAAACTTCATCAGGGTAGTAGATGATACTATTATTCTGAAGGATATCCGGCTGGATATTGAAAAAAGCCAGGATGACAGTTTCCGGGTAGATTTGGAAAATGCTTCCCGCGGAGGCTCCCTTTCCATGGCCCGTAACTATGCGGAAGATATCAGCTACCTACCCATTCAGGATGATTCCGTCCTCTATCTGCCCTCAGGGATTTCCATTCCCAAGACGGATGCTTACCGTAACCAGCGGGTAAGGGTGCGCATTTATGTTCCCCTGGGAAAGGAAATTCGGGTGGAACACCAGTTCAATGGGGTGGATGCGGAAAACTGGGTCGGGGACAATATTGATTACCAGATGACCCCAGCAGGACTAATAATGGACCATTCTTTGGATACCATGGATTCTATCCCCGAACCACATCAGTTTAAGAAGTCCCTTCATAGTCCCTATAGATATAAGGGCCCTCCGTCCAACCAGGTGGAGGACAGCGGAAGGACTTCGGCTTCTGGCCTTGGCCCAAGGATGGATGAGAATCTGGGCGTGCTTTTTTATAGCCTTTTTTAACCCCGCCCCGGGCCCGGGGGTTTTCCCAATCGGCGTGTTCAAATTGCGGCTTGGGGTGGGGGTTCAAGCTATTTATAGGTAGTTTTGCGGGGCTTTAATCCAGCTCCGGCACATGCGTAAAAAGGTCAACATTGCCCTGGTAGGCAACCCGAACAGCGGGAAAAGTTCTCTTTTCAATGCACTTACCGGATTGCATCAGAAAGTGAGCAACTTTCCCGGAGTGACGGTGGATAAAAAAACGGGGCAATCCAGGATCAACGAGCAGGTTTCCGCCAATATTATTGACCTGCCGGGAACCTATAGCCTCTATCCCAAGGGGGCCGATGAGCTCGTGACCTATGATTTGCTCCTTAATCCTTACAGCCCTGACCGGCCTGACATCATTATTATCATCGCGGATGCTTCTAACCTGAAACGGAACCTTATGTTCTGTTCTCAGATCATTGACCTGAAAATCCCTGTCATCATTGCGCTAACCATGCTGGATATTGCCAGCCGCAAGGGAATTGAAATTGACATAGATGGCCTGGGCCGTAAGCTGGGTGTTCCGCTGATTGCCATTAACCCCCGCAAAAACCGGGGAATGGCCTTGCTGAAAAAAGCCATTGGGCTGACCGCAGTGGAAAAATACCAGACTCCTGCATGGGATTTTATCGATACCAGGAGCCTGGCCCCGGTGGTGACCGATGAAATCAGGGCCAGCATTCCCTGTCACAGTGATTATGCGGCCCTGCATATTGCTGCGAACTTTGAAGAAATGGATTTTCTGAATGAAGGGCAGAAACTAACCGTCAACCGCATCCTCCGGGAAAACCATTTTAATAAGACCAGGGTACAGGGAGAGGAAATCATGCAGAGATATGCCCGGATCAAACAGATCATGTCAGGTACTGTGGCTGAAACCGATCCCCTGTACAAAACCCTGCTAACTGAAAAGATCGATAATATCCTGCTTCACCGGGTCTGGGGTTATCTTATCCTGCTGGGTGTGCTGTTTTTACTGTTCCAGAGTATTTTTACCCTGGCCAAATATCCCATGAACGGGATTCAATACCTGTTCAGCCTGCTGAGCGGTACGCTCAGCCATATCCTTCCGCAAGGCTGGCTGGCTGATCTCCTGGTCAACGGTATCATTGCCGGCATTAGCGGGATTGCGGTTTTTGTTCCGCAAATCATGATCCTGTTCGGCATGATTACCCTGCTGGAGGATACAGGGTATATGGCACGCATCAGTTTTCTCACGGACCGACTGATGAGACAAGTAGGGTTGAACGGCAAATCAGTCATGCCCCTGATCAGCGGGGTTGCCTGTGCGGTGCCGGCAATCATGGCTGCCCGGAATATTGAGAATAGGAAAGAGCGCCTGATCACCGTAATGGTCACTCCGCTGATGAGCTGTTCGGCCAGGCTTCCCATTTATACCATAGTTATCGCCCTGGTCATTCCGAACCATCAAATCCTGGGATTCCTGGGACTTCAGGGACTGGTAATGATGGGTCTTTACCTGCTGGGATTTGTCATGGCGATGATCGCGTCCCTGGTCATGAAGGTCTTCATCCGGATCAGGGAGAAAAGCTATTTCATCATGGAACTACCGGTTTACCGGGCGCCCAGATGGAAAAATATCGGGATGACCATGATTCAGAAAGGCCGTATTTTTATTACTGATGCAGGCAGGATCATTATCATCATCTCGGTCATACTCTGGTTTTTGGCTACCCACGGACCCTCAAACCGGATGCAGGCCCTGGATACCCACTATGCAGCTCTTTTCCGGGAATATCCTGCCCAGCAGGCTGCATTGGAAAAAGCCAGGCAATCCGACAGGCTTGCCTCCTCCTGGGCCGGCATCCTGGGCAAAGGCATTGAACCCGTGATCCGTCCCCTGGGATTTGACTGGAAGATCGGTATCGCCTTGATCACCTCCTTTGCTGCCCGGGAGGTTTTTGTGGGCACCATGGCGACCCTGTATAGTGTCGGAGAAAGCCCCCGGAAAGATTCTTCCACGTTGCGTCAAAAGATGAATGCCGCCAGGTGGCCTGACGGCCATCGCGTTTACACCCTGGCCTCCGGCCTGGCCCTGATGATCTTCTATGCTTTTGCCATGCAATGCATGAGCACCATGGCAGTCGTTTACCGGGAAACCTCGTCCTGGAAAATGCCATTGATACAGTTTTCTTATATGACCGGTCTGGCCTATCTGAGCAGCCTGGCGGTTTACCATCTATTCAGATAGGCCCTGTTTCCGGGATTTTCGTACCTTTTGATATGGCGTTATTTTTCCATAAAGTGGGTAATTTGGTGATGATCCTGTCTCTGTCTCTGTCCCTGTTCGCTTTACCGCTTCTTGCACAGCAAAAAATGGATTCTTTGGTCCTGATGAATGATTTGGCTGCCCTGAGATCCCGGGAGATGGATGGCCGGGTTACCGGAACGCCCGGCAGCCGGCAGGCCCAGTTTTATCTCATGGGGCGCTTTACCCAATCGGGACTCCTCGGATTTGATGGAAATTTTGAACAGCCATTCTTTTTCAGCTGGCAAGGCAGGCGGATCATGGGCACCAACCTGATTGCCTATATCCCGGGAAGCACAGATTCCCTCCTTTGTCTTTCCGCATCCTATGATGGGAAGGACAGCTTGGATAATGATCCGGGGAAAGTAGCTGGCATTTGTTCTCTTTTATCCATGGCGGGTTATTTTACCCGGCACCGGCCCCTGCATACCCTGATCATCATCGCGTTTGATGCATCAGCACAATTCGGGGCTGGATGGCAGGCCTTTATTGCAGGTTCCCCGGACCTCCTGAAAAAAACATTGCTGGAAATCGACCTGGATAATACCCTGACCGGGGAGGACGGAAAAGCATCCAGCTGCACTGGATCGCAGTCGGTCAGCCATTGGCTGGAGAAATTGGATGCAAATGAGATCCTTCATCAGGAAATCTGCACCGATACCATTAAACAAGGGATTCGTCAAGCTTTTACCCAGGCCCATATTCCCACCCTTCTTATCAAAGAAGGAAAAACTGCAGGATTCAATCCTTCTTCCTGGTACCAGTTTACTAATAATCTTACCCGCCTGGTGGTCCGGCTGGACCGCTTGCTGGCTCCCGGTACCCGGTTGCCCGGGGAACAACGGTGGATCATGCCTGGTTCCCCTGCAAAATGATTAAGGGCAGATCTTCCGTTGAAGATCTGCCCTTAATCCTGGACCCATTGGGGTTTACTGTTTTCTCCTGAACATGGTCAGCCATTTGGATTCCAGTTTTTTACCTGACCGGAAATCCACCATACCGTTGAATTGGGTGTTTGGCATGGATTGGATAAGATTCCTGCGTTCGTTTTCCGGATTGACCAGCCTGGCTCCGGAAGTTCGGGCAAAGCTTCCGGTGGATATATAATTGAAAATTTTCACCAGGTTATCATCTGCAGTGTCACCCCAGGGGACATTCACATAATCTATGGCTTCCTGGTCAGGCGCAATGCCGCTATAGTATCCACCCTGACCCAGTGAATTCTTAGTTTCATAATCAATGGCATATAAATCCGCCAGGTATTGCAGATTACCGGAAGAATCATAATCACTGACCGGGAAATCAAAAAAGCCTACCGGTTTCCCGTATGTAGTATCCCCTACCAGCTTGATATTCATATAGGGCTTCAGGTTGTTTAGGGTAAGTTCACTGGCTGAAGCCGTACTGCGGCTGACAATAAAAAATACATTATCCAGGTTAAGGCTTCCTCCTCCGGTGAATAAGACCTGACTGGGAAGCCCAAGATTGGCTTCATTGGTGGTCAGTGCCGAATTATAATAATAATTATACATCACTTTTCCGGCTACGCTGGATGGAGCCAGCAGGCTATCGATATATTGGGAAGTCAGGACATCCCCTCCGCCATTATACCGGAGGTCCACAATGACATCCTTTACTCCGGCAGCTTCAAATTTGGCAAATTCATTATTCAGTACCCCCTGGGTCAGGGTGGCATTACCCGCACTGTCATACACACTGGAAAAAGTATAGAACACGAAGTATCCGACCTGTTTGCCGCTGATGGTATAAACAGAATCAAAGAGGATGGGATTCAGGTTATAAGTAGCCGTATTCAGGGTTATCGTGGTGGAGGTGTTGTCTGGTTTGAGGAAGGTAAAGCTGGAAGTGGGGGAATTATATACGGCATTCACTACTGTATTTGTATTTGTGCCGGATGGACCGTCATAGGAAATATTGGAGTTGCCGTTTACAGCCGTGATTTGCCAACCCCTCGTGATCCCGGCGAGCCCAGCCGGGGAATTCTTATCGGCATACAACACATACAGGTAGCTGTTATTGTTAATATCCAGGGCATAGGTAACCTGCATTCCAAAATTATTTTCCTGCCCATTCTGAAGCTGGTTCGCCACCGCCCCGGTACGATCCAGGAAGCTGTAGTGGTCATAGGGCAGTCCTGTCAGGGGATTCATCGCGAAAGCCTTCATGGTACTCAGCAGGCTGTCGGCATTGGCATAGATAGAATTTAACGGGTTAAGGGTGGGAATAGCGCTATTCCAGTAATAGGTGGGTAGCTGGTATGTGCTATCCCGGCCTCCATTCACGAAACTCACCTGCATGATGTGATACATCAGGTATTTCAGGGAATCTTCATTGGTTAAATTGGTTTTGCCCCCATTATTTGACCCGGAAGGATTGCTCCCGGTGTTCTTTTTTTTACATGATCCCAGGAACAGTAAACCCGAAATCAGTATGCCTATCAGGAGGCAGATATTTCCTTTCCTGAGGAAAATTTTCATAATGTTATATTTTTTTAATTTAAATTAAATATTAATAAGAACAAATTAAAAAAGATATATTGTTGCTTACGCGCAATATAATAGTTGGTTTAATACTGTTTTCGTGTGGGTTTGACTAGTAAAGAACGTACAATATACATTAATAGTTTAAAAAAATCTCCTGGATCCGCTTCAGGCCCTGCCTGAAATTTCCAGCATCCGGTCTATCGGTTTACGGGCAGCCCGGATCAATTCTTCACTGATTTGAACCTCCGGTGTTTCGTATTTAAGACATAAATATAATTTTTCAAGGGTGTTTAATTTCATATGCGGACAATCATTACAGGCACAAAGATTATCCGGAGGAGCAGGGATAAAGGTTTTTTCGGGGGAGTTCTTGATCATCTGATGAAGGATACCTGACTCAGTGACTACAATATATTCCAGACTGGGATCAGTCATAGTGAAGTGAAGGAGTCCTGTGGTGGATCCAATATAATCAGCGCAGTGCAACACAGATTCTTCACATTCAGGATGGGCAATCACTCTCGCCTCGGGATGCCTTATTTTTAACCTGGTGA
Source organism: Chitinophagaceae bacterium (assembly GCA_035533815.1). Lineage (GTDB taxonomy): Bacteria > Bacteroidota > Bacteroidia > Chitinophagales > Chitinophagaceae > JANWKA01. The sequence goes on along the minus strand of DATLTB010000103.1, from coordinate 99,364 downwards.
TTTTTTCCAGGGAAAATAGTTCGTGGACCATACAGGATCCATTCCAGAGTACCATATCCCTTCCGGTTTTACGGATCAGGTAAGCCCCCAAATTTTTATCCGGGGCAAAAATAATTTTTTCATCCGGGGGTAAACTTTCAATGATTTTTTGTGCGTTGGAGGAGGTACAGATAATATCACTCATAGCCTTAATCTCTGCCATACAATTAATATAGGTAATTACTGTATATCCAGGATAACAATCAAGGAATGCCCTGAACGCCGGTGCGGGGGCGGAATCTGCCAGCGAACATCCAGCTTTCAGGTCAGGTAGTAATACTTTTTTATGGGGATTGAGGATTTTAGCTGTCTCAGCCATGAAATGCACCCCGGCAAATACGATCATATCGGCATTAGTCGCAGCTGCCTGTTGGGAAAGACCCAGGCTGTCTCCGGTGAAATCCGCAACATCCTGAATATCAGACTGCTGGTAATAATGAGCCAGGATAACCGCATTTTTCTCCTGCTTCAGCCGGCTGATTTCCGCCAACAGGTCAAGGGAGGGATCGGGTTCAAGGTTCGAATATCCGGTTTTATCCGGAATTTTTATATCCGCATCATCAACCATAATGATAATAATAATTCTTTTTAAAAATAAAAAATACTTACTACTAATAAGGAAGTGGATATGTGGATATTTATTTATCTATCCACTTGCAAAATTAAGGTATATTGATTTATCCCCTGGTTTAAACATACAATGCACAAATTTAAATGCGGCCAGCCGGGTGTCCGATCAGTTTATCCCCTGTTGGGGATACCTAACCCTGTGAATAAATGATTTTATTAACCAGTATGCAAAAATGGACAGACCAGGTGGAAAAAATTGATTTTTTCCACCTGGTCTGTGATCGGGGGATACTCCAGGGAGCAGGGATGTGGATTGATGTCGGTAATCTAAGGAGTAATCCCCCGAAAAATCAACTCCTATGGGGATAAATTAATTAACCTGACTAATAGGATCAGGGGGTTGTAAATAATATTAAAATATATTGTGAATACTTTTCCTTTTGTATAAAAAAGTCCATCTATTGCCGGGTTTGTTGTTCCCTGAAAATTATTCTATTTTTGCTCTCCCCCAAAATCTCCGTTATATAACAATATGATAATATGTCAGTAATTCAGAAAATCAGGGACAAGTATGCCACAGTAATGATCTTGGCCATCTGCATATCCCTGATCGCTTTTTTACTTATGGATGCCTTAGTGGGGCCCAAGTCCTTCTTTCAACATTCCAATGATGTCGCTGAAGTCAATGGAATAGGGATTGATTACAAAACATATTCTTCCAAACTTCAGCAAGCCAAGGATTTATACAAAGCCAACAATCCCAATGTCAATATTGACGATGCCACCAATGACCGGATTGAGACCCAGGTATGGAACCAATACCTTCAGGACCAGATACTTGGTGCGGAATATTCCAAACTCGGGATTGGGTTTACCAATGCGGAACTGGCTGATCTGGTATTTACCAATGATGCAGATCCGGAGATTAAAACCCAAAAAGCCTTTATTAATTCTCAGACCGGCATGTTTGACCCCAGCCTGGTGAGGTCCTTTGTTCAGAGCCTTCAAACCGGTAACCAGTCCGACCCAAGGCTGATTCAAAGCCGCAATGAGTGGATCCAGGTGGAGAATTACCTGCAGGAAAGTCACCTGGAACGAAAATTCAACATGCTGATCCAGCAAGGGATATATTATCCAAAATGGTTGGTCTCAGCAGAACTTCATGATGAAAACACCAGTGCTACTATTTCCTACGTATCAGTGCCTTATAGTACAATAAACGATTCTTCCATCCATACAAGCCAGGATGAACTGGAAAGCTATCTGCAATCCCATAAAGCATCATTCCAGGTGAGGAACTCCCGCAGGCTGGAATTTGTGAGCTTCGATGCAATCCCTACTGCAGCCGACACAGCCGGCATCCTTAAACAGATGACTGAAATGAAAGGGGAACTGGCGCATACCTCCGATCAGGATTTGCCAGGATACATCAACAGAAATTCCGAAACCCAGTTCTTCGACGGATACCTGCCCGGCAGCATTATCCAGGTGCCGGATAAGGACTCGATACTCAGTCTGGCCCCCGGAGGCATGTTTGGCCCATATTATGACGATAATACTATGGTAGTGGCCAAAATGATCGATAAAAAAGTATTACCTGATACAGTGGATGTCCAGACAATCCTGATCGGCACCCAGAATATCCCGGATTCGGAAGCCCGCAACCGGGTGGACAGCATAGCTGCAGCCATCCGGGGAGGAGCTGATTTCGGAGCCATGGCCGCCAAATATTCCGATGATCCCGGGAGCAGGGACAATGAAGGAAAATATACCCTGACCCCCCAAACCAACTTTATTCCTGAATTCAAGCATTTTGCATTCTTTCATAAAGCCGGGGATATGGATACAGTAATATCCCCCCAGTACGGGTATTTCCTGATCCGGATCGTAGATCAGAAGAAATTCGAACCGGCGATGAAGATAGCCTATCTTTCCCTGTCCATGGATCCCAGCCAGGAAACGCTGAATGCTGCTTATTCCCAGGCCAGCGAATTCAACGGGGAGAACCAGACTCAGGCGGCATTCGATAAAGCAGCACAGCTGAAAGGCCTGAATAAGCGGATAGCGGATGGTATACATGCATCGGATAATACCATACCCGGCATTGGTCAGGCCAGGGACCTGGTGCAGTGGGCCTTTAATGCTAAATTGGGCAAGGTTTCGCGGGTATTCACCTATGATAACCGATATGTGGTTGCTGTATTGACGGGAATTAAAAAAAAGGGAACCGCTTCCCTGGATGATGTACGGGCCCAGATAGAAGCAGCGGTAAAGCAGAGAAAGAAAGCCGGTCTGATTGCTCAAAGGATCAGGAAGGGATCAAGCCTTGAACAGGTTTCCAAAAGCCTGGGGCAGCCCATCGGCCAGGCCCAGAATGTCAGCTTTGTATCCCCGTTCATGCCCAATGCAGGATTTGAACCCCGGGTTGTAGGAGCCAGTTTTGATCCATCCCTGGGCCTAAACAAAGCCTCTTCCCCCATTTTCGGTAATAACGGCGTATATGTAATCCAGGTGGATTCGGTACATGTCCAACCAGCAGCCATCAATTTACAGCTTGCTGCAAGGAACCTGGAAATGAACCTGTCCCAGCAATTAATGGGTCAGGTGTTCGATGCACTTAAAAAGCAGACCGACATTGTGGATAACCGCCTGAAATTCTTCTGATCCGGCAGCAGGTTCTGCACCAGCGGTAAAAGCTGTAATTTTGCCCTGCAAACCGATTCCATGGAAAGCATATTGGTCAATAAAGTTTCCGAGAGCAGCCTGATCACAGTTAACCCTGAAGATTTTGCTCCCCAGGAAGAAGTCATCCCATTTGATCTCAAGGATTTTCTCTTTCAGGGCATGGTCCTGAAAGAGAAAGATTACCGGTTGGCCCTGCAGAAGCTGGACTGGACCAGTTTCAAGGGAAAAAACGTGGCTGTCTGCTGCTCGGCGGACGCAGTGGTCCCCACCTGGGCATTTATGCTGGCCGCTATTTATCTGCAGCCCCTGGCTGCCGCAGTGGGATTCGGAACCCCTGAAATGATGCGGGAAAAGGCATTCCTGGATAGGGTTAACTCCATGGACCCCGCCTCGTTCAGGGATAAAAGAGTGGTAGTCAAGGGCTGCGGTAAGCTGGAAATCCCGGTTTCCGTTTATATGGAAATCGCCCGGCTCCTGCGTCCCGTGGTGAAAAGCCTGATGTTCGGAGAACCCTGCAGTACGGTTCCGCTGTTCAAAAGCAAGTAATCCCCCCTTTTTTTGAGTATTTTTATGCTGGAACCCGGGAACCAACCGGAGCATCAATTTTGCATGCATGACAGCCGCGAAAAAATTCCTGGACAGCAATTTTCTTTTACAGACTAAAACAGCAGAGCTTCTCTATCATGTCTATGCGGAGCCGCTTCCCCTCGTTGACTTTCATTGTCATTTGCCTGTGGAACGCATAGCCAGCAACCAGCCATTTGAAAATATCACCGAACTTTGGCTGACCGGCGATCATTATAAATGGCGTGCCATGCGCGCCAATGGTACTCCCGAAAAATATATATCCGGGGATGCTTCCGCGGAAGAAAAGTTTTTTCACTGGGCTTGTGCGGTGCCTTATACCCTGAGAAATCCCCTTTTTCACTGGGCTCATCTGGAACTCAGCCGGGTTTTTGGCATTGAAAAGTTGCTCAATGAAGCCTCCGCCAGGGAAATTTACCGCCAATGCAATGAAAAGCTTCGCCAGCCCGGATTTTCCCCCCGGGGGATCCTGCTTCATATGAATGTGGAAACGGTCTGTACAACGGATGATCCCACAGACGACCTGGAGTTTCACCAAAAGATCAGGAAGAGCCATTTTACGGTCAGGATATTACCCGGATTCCGGCCGGACCGTGTCCTGGAAACCGAGCATCCCGGCCAATTTAATGCTTACCTGGATAAACTTTCCGCTGCCGCGGGTACCGAAATCAGGACTTATGAGGAGTTACTGGAAACCCTGCGCAACAGGATAGACTATTTTCATCAGCAAGGTTGCCGCCTTTCCGATCATGGACTGGAACACCTGTTCAACGGGGGGTATACAGAAAAACAACTCAAGGCGGCCTTTAAGCAGATTCGGGAGAAAAAAACCCTGGACCAGCAGGGGGCATTGGAACTCAAGGCGGCCATCCTCCGGGAACTGTGCAAGATGTATCATTTGAAAGGTTGGGTCCAGCAATTCCACCTGGGCGCCATCCGCAATAATAATACGCGTATCAGGAGATTGATCGGCCAGGATGCCGGAACGGACTCCATAGGTGATTTTCCGCAATCCCGGGAGCTTTCCCGGTTCCTGGATGGACTGGACCTCGAAGACCGGCTTGCCCGGACTATTCTATATAATGTGAACCCCGCGGATAATGAGGTTTTTGCCACCATGGCGGCAAATTTCAATGACGGAAGCACGCTGGGGAAGGTGCAATGGGGACCAGCATGGTGGTTCATGGACCAGAAGGAGGGAATGGAAAGGCAGTTAAATACCCTTTCCGCGATGAACCTGTTGAGCCGTTTTGTTGGTATGGTTACGGATTCTCGAAGCTTTTTATCCTACCCCAGGCATGAATACTTCCGCAGGATCCTGTGCAATCTGCTGGGAAGGGATGCGGAAAATGGCGAATTACCGGATGATATTCCCCTATTGGGTAAGATGTGCGTGAATATCTGTTATCAAAATGCGAAGGATTATTTTGGATTCTGATGGATAAGGGAAAGATTATTTGTTTTGGGGAGATGATGCTCAGGCTCAATTGCCCGGGGTACCGGAGATTCACCGAAGCCTCCGGACTGGAAATGCTCTATGGAGGCTCAGAAGCCAATGTAGCCATCCTGTTGGCCAGGCTGGGCATGGATGTGGAATATGTGACCAGGTTACCCGCCAATGACCTGGCCGATGCGGCAGTCCAGGCGCTCACTAGTCAGGGGGTGAAGACCAGTTTCCTGCTCCGGGGCGGGGAACGCATGGGTTTGTATTTCAGTGAGACGGGTAATTCGGTCCGGGCTACCCGGATCATTTATGACCGCTCCCATTCAGGTTTTTCCACCGTCATGCCCGGCATGGTTCCCTGGAAAAAAATATTCGGAGGGACCAGCTGGTTCCATTGGTCCGGCATCAGTCCGGCAGTTTCCGCTTCGGCTGCCGAGGTCTGTATGGAAGCACTACAGGAAGCCCGCGCAAATGGCATCAGGATTTCAGCAGACTTCAACCACCGAAACACGCTGTGGAAGTATGGTCAGAAACCCGGGGATGTCATGCCCGGACTGCTGGAACATTGTGAAGTGGTCACCGGTGATTTGGACAGTGCATCTGTCTATTTTGATATTCCGGTCGCTGGAAAGATTCCTTTGAAGGAAGCGGTGGTCCATTGTGGGAAAGCTTTGCAGCAAAAACTGCCTGCTATGCGGACACTGGGAATGAGTTTCCGGGAAATGCTGGCGGACGGGAGCCTGGCCTACTGCGGCATGCTGATGTGCGGCGAGGAAATTGATTTCCATGGTCCATACCGGATACATCAGCCCGTGGGGAGGATCGGCAGCGGGGATGCATTTATGGGGGGCTTGCTTTATGGGGTCATGCAGGAACTGTCGAACCGGGAAACTATTGCCTTTGCAACCGCTGCAGGTGCACTGAAGCATTCCATAGTTTCCGATATCCCCCTGTTCAGTGCAAAAGAGGTCCTGGCCCTGATACAGGACGGTCCCGGAACAGGAAAGGTATTCCGGTAAGGGGGTAATTGCACGGCCGTTTTCCGGGATTCAGGCTTAGGTCCTTGGAATTTTTAATCACTAAAACACCTTTATGGCAACAATATATTCCAGGAGCGAACTTTTCAATCTCATAGCAGAAAATGGGTTTATGCCCTTATTCAACACCGATGATGAAGAGCAGGGATTGCAGGTACTGGAAGCGGCCTATAGGGGTGGCGTCCGGGTCTTTGAATTCACCAACCGGTCGCCGAAGGCACTCGTTGTATTTAAGAAACTATCTCTCCATGCAGCTTCTGCCTTCCCGGATCTTGTGCTTGGAGCAGGTACGATCACGGATCCCGGTATGGCAGCATCTTTCCTGGAAGCAGGCGCCCGCTTTATCGTGCTCCCCATGATCCGCCCAAGGGTAGCGGAATATTGTCAGAAGCAGGATGTCTTCTGGATGCCTGGTTGCGGGACCATTTCGGAAATTGCGGAATCCACAGACCAGGGAGCAGACATGGTCAAAATATTTCCGGCAGAACTGCTGGGAGGCTACCGTTTTCTGGAAGCGATTCATGGACCATGTCCCTGGGTCAGGGCCATGCCTACCGGGGGAGTTGATGGTACGGATGAGAACCTGCGTGCCTGGTTTGGGGCAGGTGCGGTATGTGTGGGTATGGGATCCAGGCTATTCACCAGGGAGATCATGGCCGCCCGGAATTATGAACTGCTGGAGAAAAACATTTCCCGGATCACCACGATGATCCGTAAGATCAGGCAGGGACAGTGAATGCCTGCTTTCGACATGTATTCATTCAAAGAAGATTCTGCTGAATAGCCTGATATTGAAGAAGATTAATTTGCATTATTCAAAATATGATCGTAATATTGCGATTAGCTAAACTTAACCCTTGGGATTAACCAAATCTGAAATATTCAACCATAGGCAGAACCGGATTGCCGGAATGATGAAGGCCCTTGCCCATCCTGCCCGGATAGCCATCCTGCAGCAAATTATAAAGGAAGACCGGTGTATCTGCGGGGACCTGGTCGAGGAGCTGGGTCTGGCCCAGGCAACTATATCACAACACTTAAAAGAGTTGAAAGAGGCAGGACTCATCCGGGGGAACATCGATGGAGCCAGTGTTTGCTATTGTATTGATGAAAAGACATGGAAGCTGTATAAAAAGGAAATGAAGAATTTTTTTACGGAATTTAGACCCCCTGAGTCCTGTGATTAATTTTTTTACCGTTATATTATCGCTATATTGCAATAATACGATGAAATAGTATTTTTTATGCCTGTAATTAAACGGAAAATATTATTCGTTTGTGTGCACAATTCAGCAAGGAGCCAGATGGCGGAAGCTTTTTTAAACAAACTTGGGGCTGGCCAGTTTGAAGGGGAGAGTGCTGGACTGGAGCCCGGAATATTAAATCCGGCAGTAGTCACGGTATTGCTGGAAAGGGGGATTGACATCCAGGGTAAAATGACCAGGGATGTATTTGATTTATTCGCTCAGGGTAAGACTTACCATGCGGTAATCACCGTCTGTGATCAGGCGAACTCGGAAAAATGCCCGGTTTTCCCCGGCAGGGTAAAAAGATTAGCCTGGTCGTTCCAGGATCCTTCTTTATTCACCGGTACCCAAGGGGAAGTACTGGAGAAGACCAGAAAGTTGAGGGATGAGATTGAAAAAGCCATTATTGATTTCATCAGGCAGGCAGGTAAAATGGACTTTTGGTTATAAACAGGATATTATTCATCTTAAAAATTCAACACATGGAAAGTCAGGATCGGATTAAGGAAATGGTCCGGCAGAAATACACAGAAATTGCCGGCCAAAGCTTACAGGACAATCAATCCTCGTGCTGTGGATCCGGTGCTTGCACTACGTCAGTGTATAATATCATGAATGATGATTATGGCAGTCTGGAAGGATATATTCCGGATGCTGATCTTGGGCTGGGCTGCGGTTTGCCTACAAGGTATGCAGGGATCAGAAAAGGAAATACCGTGATCGACCTGGGATCGGGGGCCGGTAACGATTGCTTTGTAGCCCGTGTGGAGGCCGGCGAAGACGGAAGGGTGGTCGGGATTGATTTTACGCCGGCCATGATTGAAAAAGCCCGGGAAAATGCAGGTAAGCTCGGCTTTACAAATGTGGAGTTCCGGCTTGGGGATATTGAAAAAATGCCGGTTACGGCAGATTTTGCCGATGTGATCATCAGCAATTGCGTGCTGAACCTCTTGCCTGGTAAGGACAGGATATTCCGTGAGATCTACCGGGTGCTGAAACCGGGAGGCCATTTCAGTATTTCCGATATCGTGTTGGAAGGCCTGCTTCCCCTGAAGATCCGGGAGGCTGCTGAAATGTATTCCGGTTGTGTGTCGGGGGCCCTGCAGAGCCATACCTACCTGGAACTGATAAAGGTCTGCGGTTATGAAAACATCACCGTTCAAACCAAAAAAACCATTGTGATACCTGATGATATCCTGCTCCATTATATTTCCTCTTCCGAAATAGACCTGTTCAGGAAATCCGGAAACCGTATTGTCAGCCTGACAGTTACCGGCCAGAAACCCGGATCAGCAGCATGCTGTGGTCCAGCATGCTGTCCACAATGATCTCAATACCTGAATTCCTGAAGGATGGGGCTTGGAGCCTGTCATTGACGGAGAGTGTGCAGTTCCACTTCAGCATTTTGCGTTCAGTTGCCGAACGGTTCAGCCGTCCCTGCTTTTCGGTCCTGTGTTGAATTTATCTATCTTAGTCAAGGAATTCAGGCGATCTTTCCCACCCCATTTATGCTTTTTTCAGAAGTCATTAACCAGCATACTGCCGCAGCGCAACTCACCGGCATGGTTCGCAATAACCGGCTTAGCCATGCCTTGCTCCTGCTGGGGCATGAAGGAGCAGGAGGATTACCGCTGGGCCTGGCTTTTGCCCAGTATATTGTTTGCATCAACAGGGGAGAGCAGGATGCCTGCGGGCAATGTGACCAGTGCCGGAAAGCAGCTGCGTTTGTCCATCCGGATATTCATTACAGTTACCCGGTGGTCCCTAAAAAGCCTGGGGATAAACCGGTATCTACCGATTATATCCGGCAGTGGAGGGAATTCCTGGACAAAAATCCATATGGTAATGTCATGGACTGGCTGCAATTCATCGGTTCAGAGAACAAACAAGGCAATATCACGGCCCAGGAATGTCATGAGATCATCCATAAACTCAGTTATAAAAGTTTTGAAAGTGAATATAAGATCCTGCTGGTCTGGATGCCTGAATATTTGGGAAAGGAAGGTAACCGGCTGCTGAAATTAATCGAGGAACCTCCCCCGGGGACCATATTCATCCTGGTTGCCCAAAACCAGGAAAACATCCTGGGTACCCTGCTTTCCAGGACCCAGCTGGTCAAGCTGGGAACTCCGGGCAAGGATGAAATCAGCCATGCCCTGATGCAGAGGACAGGGGTGAATGCCCAGGCAGCCGGGCAGATTGCCCATATCTGCGACGGTAACTTTCGGGAAGCCCTGATCCTGACGGTACATGGACAAACCGACCTGCTGGAACAGCTCCGGGCCTGGCTCAATTATATCTTTACCGGACAGGCAAAAGCCCTGAGTGATTGGATTGAAGAGGTATCCGCAGGAAAAACAGCCCGGGAAAACCAGAAGAACTTCCTGAGGTATTTCATCACCCTGCTGGAGCATGCATTGCGATTGCAGTATCTGGACCCCCGGTTAATTCCCCTGACTCCGGATGAATCTGATTTTGCGGAGCGGCTCAACAAAAAGCTGGATTTCTTTCAGGCGGAGAAAATGATCCGGTTGCTGGATGAAGCCTGTTATCAGATCGAACGCAATGCGAACTCCAAGATCCTCTTCCATGCCCTGTCCATCCGCATGGGCTATATTTTCAGCCGGAAACCGTTACCTTTGTGAAATCAGCGGTGAGGGGGAAATGAATTTTTCCTGAAAATTTATATATTTATTCTTTAATATTTAAACTCATTATACACATGGGTTGTGGAAATTGTGGCACAGAGGCAGGGGGAAAACCAGGAGGATGCAAAGGAAACGGAGGATGCAGTAGCGGAGGTTGCAACAGGCTAAATGTCTATGACTGGCTTGGGCGTATTCCTTTAACTGACTCCCTGACCACCTTTGATATCATAGAAGTCAGTTTCAACAATGGAAGCCGGAAGGATTTTTTCCGCAATACCAGCAGGCATTTGTTTGAAAAAGGCGAAATGGTTACCGTGGAGGGGGTCAGTGGGTTTGATGTAGGAATGGTCAACCTGACCGGGGAGCTGGTCAAGCTCCAAATGAAAAAGCGGCGGGTGGACAACTCGCCGGAAGTGAAACGCTTACTCCGCCGGGCAGGTTCCGATGACCTGGCTAAAATGTCAGAATCCAAGCAGAAAGAAACCGCTACCCTTATCCGGGCCAGGGCTATCGCCCGAAGCCTAAATCTGGACATGAAAATTGCGGAAGTGGAAATACAGGCCGATGGCCGAAAGGCTACATTTTTTTATACGGCAGATGAGCGGGTCGATTTCCGGGAACTGATTAAGATATTCGCCGGAGAGTTCAGGGTAAAGGTGGAAATGCGCCAGATCGGTGCCCGCCAGGAAGCCGGGAAAGTAGGGGGAATAGGATCCTGCGGCAGGGAGCTCTGCTGTTCGACATGGCTGACTGATTTTAAGTCCGTCAATACTACAGCAGCCCGGTACCAGAATCTGTCCATCAACCAGACCAAGCTCTCAGGACAGTGTGGCCGCCTCAAATGTTGCCTGAACTATGAGCTGGATACCTATATGGATGCCCTGAAGGAATTTCCCATTGATGCCGATAACCTGGATACTACTGCAGGGGTTGCCCACCTCCAGAAAAAGGATATCTTTAAAAACCTGATGTGGTACAGCTATGGGGATGCCAGCAAACAGTTTCCCCTGACCATTGTCCGGGTCCGGGAAATCCAGGAGATGAACCGGCAGGGACTGAAACCTGAAGAACTCAAGGGGGTGGACCTGACTCCTCCAAAAACCAGTGAGGATGAGCATCATTTCGTCGATGTGGTCGGACAGATCAGCCTGAGATCCCTGGAGAAGAACAGCCGCAGGCGGAAACAAAAACAAAGGCAGGGTCAGCAAACACCGCATCCCAGACAAAATCCTCCAAATTCCCAGCCCCCCCAGCCTCGCAGTAATCCCCGTCGCCCCCGGTAATGCTTAAAGGGCATTCCTAGGTTTCCAATACGCAGATTCAGGCAATGCAGCTCCGCAGATAGGGCCACCAACCTGGCTGTAGCTTGCCGGCAAAGGAGGGATGACATGAAGCAGGGTTGACTCATCCACGGAACCCAAAATAGGTGATTACCTGGGTAATCTGACCTGGTAATCAAATATGTTATGGGTAATCAGGAAAAGGGTTAACGGGGATTATTGCGGGCACAGAGGGAATCCGGAATATCTGCTGATACTACACGTAGATATAAAATACGATGTCCGGCATTGTTCAGGTGAATGCCATCCCCTGCCCCATATTCCTTTATCTGGGTACCGCTTGCCTGGGCTAGTCCGGTCCAGAAATCAATGGATTTTTTCCCAAAAAAGGAGTAAATCCAGTCACGCATTTGAACAAGCTTGTGCAATTTAGTTCCCGAAAGATTCCTGGGTTGGGTAGTCGTAACCCATAAAGGGACATGGCTTTTATCTGCCAGTCTTGCTACCCTTTCAAAATTGGCTTTCTGCTCTTGCTGAGTGAGGTTTTCTGCGGCATCATTCGAAGGCAGGTTGATGATAATGGCATCCGGATCCAGGGAAAGGGCCTTGCTGATGTTGCGGGAAGTATCCGGAAGCTTCCTGCCTTTTGGAGGAAGGTAACCGTCAGCCTGGATCTGGTAGGTATCATAGCCTCCTTCAGCCAGGTTGACTACCGTATACGCCGGATTGATGGACTTCAGGTAGCGGGTATACCTGGCTACCCATGAACTGTCTGAAATGGGATTGGCTCCTGTTCCGTAGGCCGTGGAAGATCCCAGGATGACAATCCGGTAGGCATTGGAGCATGCCTGGCCATGACAGATCAGCCAGCTGCAAAACCATAAAGAGAACAGGATGATCTTTTTCATAAGCAAGGGGCAAAGCTAAAACAAAAACAGCAGGCCGACTCGGATTTCCCTTTTTTGTAAAAGGGCCTTCAAACGGGCTGTAGTTTGACACTTGTTGCTTATAATGATTTGATAATCAAGTAAGTAATTTTTCTGTGCCACTACATTTCCGGGAGATTAGCCCTACTTCCGGGAGGTATATCCCGGTGACAGGAATTGGTCTGCCAGGCCAATGGCCGGGGAAAGATGTTCCTGCCAGGATTCCGGATCAGGTATTCAGGCCTCCGCAGATACTGATTACCTGTCCGGTGATATACCCTGAAAGGTCTGAGGCCAGAAACAAGGCCAGATTGGCAATATCTTCTGCTTTGCCGAACCGGCCCAGGGGGATTTTTTCCAGGTATGATTTAGCCACTTCCCCCTCATTCAGCATACGGGTCATATCTGTTTCAACGAATCCTGGTGCAATCGCATTGCACCGTACATTTCGGCTGCCCAGTTCCTGGGCAATGGATTTGGTGAAGCCGATAATCCCGGCTTTGGATGCAGCATAACTGCTTTGACCAGCATTTCCCCGGATTCCGATAATGGAACTCATATTGATGATGGAACCGCTTCTGGCCTTCATCATGGGCCTTATCACCTGCCTGGTCATGGCATATACGCTTTTAAGATTGGTGTCCATCACTTCATCCCATTGCTCCTGACTCATCCTCAGCAGGAGATTATCCCTGGAAATTCCCGCATTATTGACACAGACATCCACAGTCCCGAAGGTTTTCAGCACTTCGGCTACAAAGCTTTCGCAATCGGTATAACTGGCTGCATTGGACCGACGGGATAGGGCCATTCCCCCCAGTAGTTTCAGTTTATCAGCCAGCAGGGCGGCTTTTTCTTCGGAGTTTTGCCAGGTGAAAGCCACATGTGCTCCCTGCTCAGCCAGTTTCAGGGCAATAGCCTCCCCAATTCCCCGGCTTGCTCCGGTTATTATGGCTATCTTATTGTCCAGTAGTTTCATCTTGATTTAAGAAAAGGAAATTCAGGAAGTAATTTAATATTTTTCTGACTTATCATTCGCTGAACAGGAGTATTTCCTGGACATATTTGCGGTCATTGCAAAGCCGGGGTACCTTATGCTGACCACCGAGTTTACCCTTGCTTTTAAGCCAGGCATTGAAAATCCCCGCCTTGATCGGGATGATTTCAGGCATTTCCATGGCCAGGTTCCGGTAGCGCTTGGCTTCATAATCCGAATTAAGCTCCTGAAGTGCCCGGTCTAGCTCTATCCGGAACCTTTCAATATCTGCAGGCACTGTGGCAAACTCAATGAGCCATTGGTGGTGCCCGTTATGACTGGCACTAAAGTATACCGGTGCGACGGTATAGTCATTCACGACAGCCCCGGTTGCCTGGCAAGCCAGGGCAATGGCATTTTCCGCGTTGTCCACTATTAGCTCTTCCCCGAAGGCATTGATGAACTGCCGGGTCCGCCCGGTAACCCGGATCCGGAAGGGGTTCAGGGTGGTGAACTGTACCGTATCTCCCACCAGGTACCTCCAAAGCCCCCCATTGGTGCTGATCACCAGGGCATAGTTCGTCCCGGTTTCTACCTCATCGAGCTGAAGGGTTTGTGGGGATTGGCTGCCAAATTCTTCCATCGGCATGAATTCATAGAATATGCCATGGTTCAGGAAAAGCAACAAACCCTCATCCTCGTGCAGGTTATCCTGAGCAGCAAAAAATCCTTCCGAAGCATTATAGGTTTCCAGAAAATGCATTTCCGGTGTTCCGGCCAGCTTTTCAAACTGTCCATGATAAGGGGCAAAGCTGACCCCGCCATGCATATATAATTCAAGCTTAGGCCATATCTGGAATAGGGTATTCGCGCCAGTAAGTTCCAATATGCGCCTGATCAGGACCAGGGTCCAGGTGGGCACCCCGGCGATGGAAGTGACATTTTCATGGATGACCGTGCCTGCCATCCGGTCGATCTTTTCCTCCCATTCATCCATCAGGGCTATGGACAGGTCCGGCGTTCGGATCATTTGCCCGTAAAATGGCATGTTCTGAAGCATAACGGCACTCAGGTCTCCAAAAAAGCTGTCGCTATTCAGCTTATTTACCTGGTGGCTGCCACCGATTACCAGGGTCTTTCCGGTAAGCAGGTCGGATTCAGGGTAATTTTTATAATAGAGGGAAAGTACATCCCGGCCTGCCCGGAAATGACAATCATCAAGGCTTTCCATGCTGACCGGAATGAATTTGCTCTTGTCGCTGGTGGTACCGCTGGATTTGGCGAACCATTTGACCGGGCTGTTCCAAAGCAAATTCTGCTCCCCATCCATGATCCGCTGGATGACCGGTTTGAGGCTTTCATAGGTACATACGGGAACGGCTTTCTTATAGTCTGCAATCCGGAAAATCCGGGAAAATCCGTATTTACGGCCATATTCCGTATACTGGCCGGACCCGAGCAGTTGCTGAAATACCTGCTCCTGCACATCCTGAGGATACTGCATAAAATAATCAATGCGTCCCAGGCGAAACCTGGCCAGTTGGGATAATGCCGGACTGAGTAATTTCATGGTATCGCATGGGCTGCAGGGGGATCAGGGAGCCGGTTGTCGGGCAGACTCCTTCCTGCGGAGCACGAAATTCTGTCCAAGATATACTTTTCTCACCTGTTCATCTGCGGCAAGTTCTTCGGCGGTACCGGACTTCAGGATCTTTCCCTCGAACAACAGATAAGCCCGGTCCGTTATGGAAAGGGTCTCATGCACATTGTGATCGGTGATCAGAATGCCAATATTCTTATATCTGAGGCGGTCCACGATGGACTGGATATCTTCCACCGCAATGGGATCAATGCCGGCGAAAGGCTCATCCAGCAGGATGAATTTCGGATCCACCGCGAGTGCCCGGGCAATCTCGGTCCTTCTTCTTTCCCCACCGCTCAACACATCTCCGTTGCTTTTCCGGACATGCTGGAGATGCAGTTCATCCAGCAATGATTCCAGTTTTTCCTTTTGCTGCATTTTTTTCATGCCTATCATTTCCAGGATAGCTAAAATATTATCTTCCACACTGAGCTTGCGGAATATGGAAGGTTCCTGGGGGAGATAACCCAGGCCCATTTTAGCCCGTTTGTACATCGGAAGGGCGGAGATATTTTCATCATCGACAAATACCTCCCCTGCATCCGGCTTGATCAAGCCCACCACCATATAGAATGTGGTGGTTTTGCCTGCGCCGTTGGGTCCAAGCAGGCCCACTATCTCACCCTGGGTGACTTCAATGGACACATGATCGACGACAGTGCGTCGTCCGTAACGTTTGACCAGTTCGCGGGTATGTATCTTCAAGGGATTAATGTTGAATACCCAAAAATAGGCAATAAGGAGCTATCCCTTTGCCTATAAGGGGGCAGATGCCATATTGAAAGGCAATCTTACTACATTTGCAAAATTTCGGTAAATTATCACTCCCTGTGAAGGTAACAGATCATATCAGTCAGGCAAAGGGTATCCAGGTCTCCTTTGAGATCCTGCCGCCGCTGAAAGGCAGGAGCATTGAATCCATTTATGAACACCTGGATCCCCTGATGGAATTCAGCCCCGCCTTCATCAATGTCACTTATCATCGCAGCGAACAGATATTCAAAAAACGGGCAGACGGTAATTTTGAAAAAGTGGATATCCGGAAACGGCCCGGAACGGTGGGCATTTGTGCAGCCATCATGAATCATTACCGAATAGACGCTGTGCCGCATCTGATCTGTGGCGGATTTAGCAGGGAAGAGACGGAAAATGCCCTGATCGATCTCAATTTCCTGGGTATTGACAATGTACTGGTGCTGCGGGGTGATGCGATTGCCAATGAGTCTTTTTTTGAACCGGACCCCAACGGGCATCGCTATGCCGTGGAATTACTGCAGCAGGTGGTGAGCATGAACCAGGGCATATATCTGGAGCAGGACCTTCGGGAAGGAGTCAAAACCAATTTCTGTATCGGAGTAGCCGGGTATCCTGAAAAACATTTCGAGGCGCCCAACATGCAGACGGATCTCATTCACCTGAAAAACAAGGTCGACAGGGGAGCAGATTATATCACCACACAGATGTTCTTTGATAACCGCAAATACTTTGATTTTGTCTCCAGATGCAGAGAAACCGGGATCCACGTTCCCATCATCCCCGGATTAAAGCCCATTACCAGCAAAAAGCAGCTGACCGTGCTGCCGCATATCTTTCATGTAGATATACCCAGGGAGCTTTCTGAAGCCATCCAGTCCTGCAAGACGGATAAAGAGGTGGAAATGGTCGGCAAGGAATGGCTGGTCCACCAAAGCCGGGAACTGAAAAATGCGGGAGTGCCCGGACTTCACTATTATACCCTGGGCAAACCTTCCGTCATCCGGGATGCAGTCCGGGAAATCATTTGATGGAACCGAATTCAAAACCCGCGAACAGACTGAATGAAACATTCCGGTCTGCATTGCTTCCATTTCCGCCATGCAGGATATTAGAAAACCCCAGTTCTCCGTTAAGGCCGACCAGTAAGTTGAACGGCGACTGATATCCCAGCTGGAAATGGGCGCCGGCATCGAAACGGTCAAAAGATCCTGCTCCCCCGGCATTGCTTTTGAACGGATCCGTTTTCAGGCTGCTTCCCGTGCTTCCCCCGATCCCATAGGCTACATAAGGTCCGAATCCGGCCCATAATCGGTTGTCCCCGCCAAGATACGGCTTGATCACAAAATCCATCGGGAGTTCCAGATAAGACAGAGAAAGGATATCCCCGCTGGTTATATCCCTACCTCCCTTGCCTGCATAGCAAAGCGTGGGCTGCAGGTAAAGATCAGGACCAACCGGAAAATCAGTGTAGATTCCTGCTTCCATGGATAGGCGAAGATTGCTGGTGATCCGGTTACCGGGCGTTCTGGCCGTATATGCGGAAAATTCCGGTCCCAGGGTGAGTCCGAACCCCCCGGTATAGGACACGTTCTGCTGACCCATGACATGGATAGAGAATCCCAATGAAAACAGAAAGCATATCCGCTTTTTCATGGAAACACGGAGATTATTCATTTCTTCTGATATATCAGCAGATACTCTCCCAGTCTGATCAGCCGCCAGCCGGACGACTGCGCAAACGTAGAAAATCCGACAATCCCTTTACGTCCAGTTGCTTGGCAATGATTATCTTTTTGCTGTTAAGCAGGTAAACAACAGGGGTCATATACACGTTATACAGCTGCCGGTAATGGCTGCTATGCCTGGGATCCCAGGCATTGATCCAGTTGTTCAGGTGATGGACATGAATGAAATTTAACCATTGCTCCCTTGTACCTCCGGTCCGGACTGCCAGCACTTTCATCCCCATTTTTTTCCAAGCCTTCTCATATGCGGAATCCATTCGGGGCACATCTACCTGGCAATGACCGCAGGTCGGATCCCAAAAAACGATCAGGGTATATTTCGCATGGATGCCATATAAGGATATGCGATGCTGCATGGTGCTGTCCAGCAGATCCAGGGCCGGAGCCTTTTCGCCGATCAGGTTGGCAGAAAGGGAATAAGCCCGTTCAATGATCTTCTGCTGCTGGGCATGGGTCAGCCAGGTGGCATCTCCAGGTACATAGTATTTTTCTACCAGGTGAAAAAATACAGCATCCATGCCCATGTACCTGGAGGTTTCATAGGTATAGGTCAGCCAGGAAAGGGTGAATTTGAACATTTCCCGGTTGGCCATGGTCTTTTTCAGCAATAGGTCGGCAGCGGCATTTATGGAATCGGGAAAGGGCATGACATAATGGGTAAAATAATCCTGTAGGCGGCCTTCATAGATGGGTGTCCTGAGCAGGGCGCTGTCTGAAAAATCCACATTATCCCAGTAATGGATTTTCATATACCGGAAGGCAAATGAAGAATCCGGATGTCCATCCGGCAGCTTTGGGGCTGTTGGGATTGTGGGATCCAGCATCGCCCTGAATATCCTGGCCAGCAAGCTTCCGGGATGATCATGGATGAACTGTTTCCTGAACTGATAGATCGATTCATTCAGGTCCTTCCGGTCCTGCAGGGCACGGGAGGAATCTGCATGGTTTGCTGCCTGATGCATTTCCCCGGCAATTTGGACACTGCGGCTGTTCACCGTAGCCAGGAAATGATTGTACCTGGAAAAAAGGCTATTGTCCGGGCTATGACTGAATATTGTTTTTCCTGCCAGGTCAGCGGTATCGGCGGTTACTGAAAAATCCTGGTCCTTTCCCATCAGTAACTCAAAAAAATGGCGCTTGTCAGGCATCAGCAGGAAATAGATTCCTTCAGGATATTTTTTTTCACCGGAGAAAATGGCCACACCCTGGGCGTCCAGGCGTGAGGAATCAGCCAGGTAAGTCTTTTCCCCGTAATAATTACCCAGGTAAAGCAGGGTATCCTTCCAGCCGGTGATCTTCACCCGGATATGATGCCCCTGTGCATGGCCCTGCGCTGATAGCAGCAGCACGGATAAGACCAGCAAAATACTGCGCATGCTGAAAATAAATTATTTCCAAGTAAAGCTAAAGTATTTCGCACAATTGGAATACAAGCCAGTGCCCAATCAGGAACTTCTCAATGAAGTAGCTTCAATAACCCATCACGCCTGCTGGCATTCCTGGTTCTGCCTTTGAACACCATACCTTTTTGTAAGCTATCCGGTAATCTTGCCAGCCTAACTATTCTATTCCAACTACCTTTAAGCCATGGATTATGGGTGGGTGGAATGCCTTGGAATTGTCAGCACCCTTCCATTTTAATAATGATATGGTGGGCGCCGGTTATCCTTCCGGTTTAATCGATAGGTGTTGACCAATTATGCTGCCCAGGGGGATACCCCATTTAATTACCTTTGCCTGCACTTTACCCCGGATCTTATTTTATACTTTGGCCCGCGACCCTGAAATACTTCGGGAAGTTCTGGTCAGTGGCTATGCTGCTGAAGGACGATCCCTTGCCAGGATCGAAGGGAAGGTAGTCTTCATTGAAGGTGCCGTGCCCGGGGACCTGGTGGATGTACGCATTGGTAAAAACAAAAAGGACTGGGCAGAAGGGAAGGTCATCCGGTTTCACCAGTATTCTTTGCACCGGGTGGAACCTTTCTGCAGTCATTTTGGGGTCTGTGGGGGCTGTAAATGGCAAATGTTGCCCTATGACCAACAATTGCAATTTAAACAACAGCAGGTACAGGATAGCCTGGAAAGGATTGGCAAACTGGACCTTCCTGCCCTCAATCCCATCCTGGGGGCGGCCAGAACCAGTTTTTACCGCAATAAGCTGGAATTTACCTTCAGCAACCGGGCCTGGTTGCCTGAGGAGGAATATGATCCGCAGCAGGAAGCTTTTCCGAGGCGGGATGCCCTGGGGTTCCACCTGCCGGGAGGATTTGACAAAGTACTGGATATCCACAAATGCTACCTGCAGGAAGATCCCAGCAACCAGATTCGTGATACCATCCGGGTCTATGCCCTGGAACACGGGCTTTCCTTCTATGATATCCGGACCGGGGAGGGCTGGTTGCGAAACCTCGTGATCCGCATCTGCCGCAGCGGGGAAGTCCTGGTGAACCTGGTTTTTCATCATGATGACCGGGAGCAGCGGGAACTTTTACTGGACCACCTGATCCGTCAGTTGCCATCCATCAACTCAGTGGTGTATACCATCAATTCCAAAGCCAATGACAATCTCAGCGACCAACAGTGCATCACCTACCGGGGTCCAGGGTATCTTCTGGAACAATTGGGGGGATTCCAGTTCAGGATCGGGCCTAAATCATTCTTCCAGACCAACAGCTATCAGGGAGAAAAGCTCTATGAAGTGGTGAGAACGTTTGCCGATCTGCATGGGGAAGAAACTGTCTATGATCTGTATTGCGGAACCGGAACTATCGGTATTTTTGTTTCGCCGGGGGCCCGCAGGGTGATCGGAGTTGAATTGCTCGGGGAAGCCATTGAGGATGCCCGGGAAAATGCCCGGATCAATCAGATCGGACATGCACAGTTCTTTTCGGGGGATGTGAATACCATCTGTAATGATCTTTTTTTTCAGGAGCATGGTGCTCCGGATCTGGTCATTACGGATCCCCCAAGGGCTGGGATGACCAGTAAATTAATGGATAAGCTGATTGACATGGAGTCTCCCAGAATCGTATATGTGAGCTGTAATCCGGCCACCCAGGCCAGGGACCTGGTAAAATTAGGGGATCATTATACAGTGGAAAAGGTACAGCCAGTGGATATGTTCCCGCATACCCAGCATATTGAAAACGTGGTCCTGCTGCTTAGGCGGTGACCGGAAATATTGATACATGACCGAATTCAGGCCCGGAAGTTTCCAGATACTGCCTACTGTGGTTAAAAACCTGCTGATCATCAATGGCCTGGTTTTTCTGGCCCAGATGACCCTCCCCTCCATATTGCATGTACACGTTACAGAAATGTTCGCCCTTCATTACTGGCGCTCCGACCTGTTCAAACCCTACCAGTTCCTGACCCATATGTTCATGCATGGGGGCTGGGAGCATATCCTGTTCAATATGTTTGCGCTTTGGATGTTCGGAAGTGTCCTGGAAAATTACTGGGGCCCGAAACGGTTCCTGATCTTTTATATGATCTGCGGACTCGGGGCTGCCCTGGTGTATATGGTGGTCCTGGACTGGAGGTTTCATATCATGGCTGCCCAGAATGGTTATACGGTCACTCAGATCGGTTCCCTGTGGACCCAGTATGAAAACCACATCAGCACTGCTTTTGCCAGCCTCCCCCAATCACTTATACAGGTCTGGGTTGAGCCCACTCTGGGAGCCTCCGGGGCCATTTTCGGTTGCCTGGCAGCCTTTGGGCTGCTCTTCCCCAACAGCATGATCTATTTTTATTTTTTTATCCCGATGAAAGCCAAATGGTTTGTGCTGGGGTATATCGCGTTGGAACTCTACCTGGGAATTAAGAATTCCCCGACGGACAACGTCGCCCATTTCGCGCATCTGGGAGGGGCGTTATTCGCCTTTATACTGATCAAACTCTGGAATAAAGGGGGCCGCCGGAATTTTTCCTGAAGACCGGCCGGAGAACGGGCTATAAACTGTAAATTTGCTGTAATGGGTATCCAATGAAAGTAGCCGTTAAATATGAACGCCGGAAGATTTTTTTCGGTGAGAATAACAATATCATCTGGCGGCTGATCATAGCTAATGCCGTTGTATTCACTGCCCTGTTTATTGTCCAAATCCTGTTTTTGGTCACCGGTCAGGCCGATAAGGATTTTACTAAGGATATTTATCCCTGGGCCGTCATGCCCTCGGGATTGCAAATGTGGCTGACCCGGCCCTGGACCCTGATCAGTTTCATGTTCGTGCATGAAGGATTCATTGAACTGCTGACCCATATGTTATGGCTCTGGGGATTCGGAACCCTGCTGCAGGAATTTGCCGGACCCCGCAAAGTGTTGCCATTATACCTGTATGGCGGACTGGCCGGTGCGGTTTTCTTCATGGCATTCCATTATGCAAATCCGGCATTCCGCGCCATGCCTGCAGGTATCCCCCTTTTCGGTTCCGGCCCCAGCATCATGGCGATCACCCTGGCAGTCACCGTACTGGTCCCTAAATACCGGATATTTCCCATGCTGGGCGGAGGAATTCCACTATGGGTGATCACGGCCATATTCCTGGTGGTGGATATTGCCGGAGCCTCTACGGTTTTGCTTTCTGCAGATTTCGGAGGGGCCCTGATGGGTCTGGCTTTTGGTTCACAGCTGAAGAAAGGGAATGACTGGTCGGGGTGGGCAGTGAGGCTCATGGATCGATTCGACCAGGCTTTCGATCCGGAGAAAAAAAGTAAGCAAACAGCCCGTCCTTCGCGGATCCGCAAGTTTTACAAGCAGGATGCTCCACCGTTCCGCAGGATCGGGGCCGTTCCGGAAAAGAAAATTGACGAGCTGCTGGACAAAATCAACCAGGAAGGGTATGATTCGCTGACCCAGGACGAAAAGGATATCCTGATGCGGGCTAGTCATCAGGATGAATAATAACTCCCACGTGAAGTTCATGCGTTTTTTCACCAAGCGACTAGTACTGGCCATCCACCTTGTCGTTGCAGCGCTTTTCCTGCTGAGTTGCCTGGTACCGATGATCAGCCCGGTCCGATTCTGGCCCATGGAACTGCTTGGCCTGCTATTTCCTCTCCTGCTGGTCCTTATCCTGGCGTTTGCGATCTTCTGGCTTTTGCTGGATGCCAGGTACTCCCTCATATCCGTAGCCCTCCTTTTGGCCGGATGGAAGCTTATTTTGGTTTTGTTTGCTTTTCACTTCAGCGGAGGGAATCCATTGAGGAAAGACCCCAAAAGCATCACTATCCTTTCCTATAATGTGCATTATTTCCGTCCATTTGATGACAAGCCGGATAAAGACAACCTGGTTAGGACAGCCATGCTTAAGCTGATCGCGGACCAGCATCCGGATATCGCTTGCTTTCAGGAATTCTCCACATCCAATATACGGGGGAAACAAGGATTCGATAGCCTGATCTCAGACCGGCTTGGACTGCCCTACAGGTTCTTCAGCAGTGATTATAATTCTCCGCATTATCATTCGGGGGTGATCCTGTTTTCGCGGTTTCCGATCCTGAACACCGGAAAGATCAGCCTGATGGGCAGTTTACCCAGCGAGAGCCTGATCTACGCTGACCTATTGGACGGAACGGACACTTTCCGGGTGGTCACCATGCATCTGCAATCCATCTACCTGAACCATCATGATCTGGAAGACATTGACCAGTTGAAAAGCAGGGGCGATTCCGCCCTGGAAGTTTCCAGGACCGTCATCAGCAAGATTAAACGAGCCAGTATCAGACGCGGCTTGCAGGCAGTCAGGGTGGCTGCGGAGGTCGGCCGCAGCCCATATCCGGTGATTGTTTGCGGAGATTTCAATGATACTCCTGATTCCTACACTTATTTCAGGATTAGGGGGAAACTGCAGGATGCATTTCTGGAAAAGGGATGGGGGATAGGCAGGACCTATATGGGTATCTCACCGACCCTGCGCATTGATTTCATATTGCCGGACCGGCATTTCCGGGTGAATTCTTTTAAACGAATTCCCCGTAATCTCTCCGATCATTATCCCATTATCTGCAACCTGTCCAGGCGGGAGCTGGGAAGGTCCGGGTAAGCCAGGATTTATTCCTATATCAGGGCAAATGAACCAACCGGCGCTATAGATTAACCCACCTCCCCAAATGATTAATGCTTTTCCAGCCAGACCATCAGGTTATTGCCAACCTGGTCCAGGTCTATTGCCGCATTGGATAGCAGCACAATTGCAAATCTTTTATCCAGGTCAATGGCCAGGTAGCTGAAATAGCCCCCTGTTTCCCCGTTATGGAAAAGCAGGGTATCTGCTCCAGGATGGATATAGTGCCAGGCCAGCCCCACCGTGGCTTCACTGCTATTGAAGGTCACGTAATGGGTTAGCTGTATGTCCTTATTTAACCATCCGGGGGCCTTACCCAAATTGGCTTTTGCATATTTCAACAGATCTGCAGCGGTGGACCGGAGCGCTCCTGCACCCGCCAGTGCCTTGAAATTCCAGGGTCCGGCATATTCCCCATTGGCATCATAGCCCTTCGCAAACCGGGAAGAATCCGGTTTTCGGATCGATTGCCGGGTATCTTTCATTCCAAGGGGATTGCAGATTGTTTTGACGACCAGGGTTTCGAAGGAAGCGTGATTGACCCTTTCCAGGGCCACTCCCAGGGTACCCATGCCCAGATTGGAATAATCATATGATGCGCCGGGCCTGCGGACTGTTTTGAAGTGTTTATAAAATCGAAACAACTGATTATCCCCATATTCCGAATAGGGGTCTTTCAGGGTTTGTGCAGAGAGAACAATATTATCCGGCATCCTGGGAAGCCCCGAAGTATGGTTGGCCAGGGTAAGTAAAGTAATGGGCACATGATCATATTCAAGGGGTCCGATAGAATCCGGCAGGAATTTATTCAGCGGGTCATCCAGCTTCAGCTTTCTTTTATCTACGGCATCGGCTAGCAGGGTAGCCGTAAAAGTTTTGGTAATGGAACCAATTTCAAAAAGGGTATTCGGGGCAGGGATATGGTGGTTTCCCCGGCCTGTTTCTCCGTAGCCGTAATAATAGACCCGGTTTCCCACCAGGATCCCCAAACTCAAACCAACGGTATTGCGCAGTGACATGAAGGTCCGGACCGCAGAATCCACTTCTTTATCCAGGGCAGAATTTAAGGGGTTGTTGGTTGGAACGGCAAAATCCTTAACGGCATCCTCCTGATAAGGCTGGAAAAGGAATGTTTCGATTTTGCCTGTTTGGTCCAGGCTTAATAATAAGGTCAAATTTACCGAACTGCACACCACCTTATATTTTCCAATCCCATTGACATAGCTTTCTCCAATAGTTCTTTCTATCTCCCCGATAGGAAATAAATTATGCTGGCAAAGCTGGGTAAATACCTGCTCGGAAAGCTGCCCTTTAAACTTTTCTCCGCAAAGGCTGTATAGCTTTTCTGCATTTTTTTCATTGAAATATTGTTTCACCAGAACGCAAACGGAATCAACTTTTCTTTCCCTGGTCTGGGCCATGCCTAAAAAACCAGCAAAGAGGAAAGTAAGTATAAGAATCGTATTTTTCATACTTGGGTGGAGATTGTTGAGTGAGTGAACACTTTTTTGAAATAGGGCCAGGGTCAAGGGGTTAAGGCTTAATCTTCAGCGGTTAGTTCATTTAAGGCTCACATAATGTTTGCTTCCAATGGCTTCAGTTGATTTTTCACCACTTTTTGATTTAAGTACCAGATATAACCATAAATTAAGGCTACTGCAAGGGTATAAATCCCCATTTTCCATACCTAACTCCAGATTGGCTTTTAACTCAGCTTCATCATTCGTGATCTTCACCCCTTCAAATTCCATCCGGTTCTTTTTGTGCCTGTTCAGGTTCATGGATTGTTTCATACAGATATTCAGGCAAATCCGGTAAACCCAGGTAGTTGTGCTGGACTAGCCCCGAAATAAGGGTAAGAATGACCAGATATTCAGGGCCACTTCCAGGATTAAATCCTCCTTATCCTCCCTACTGCCTGCTTACAACCGGCAGATTCTGGGGATCAGCGGATTATTATATTCTATTACCAACGTAAAAAGGATATTCTGGTGATCATTCATGGACTGTTTTTAAAAGACCGAATACAATTAATGATAAATCGGGGTAAAATATAACAGGTAAATGGGAATAAATCCGGAATTTTTGCAGGTAACTGTGGGAGTCCCCTAAGATTTAATCTTTCCCTCCGCTGCTTTAATATCGGGTAAGGCAATGCATGGCGTTCGAGGAGGACATTTAAACTGGTGAGGCAAAGCAAGTTTTCATATTCCGTAACTTGCAAGGGGTTACCCTTCAATAATCTACAATGAAGCCATATATACTTTATTTTTTCTTGTTATTTGTCGGATTCAAAGGGAGTTGCCAGTCTCATTTTGATGATCAGCTCAACAAGCTCAATGAGACTATAATGATGTCCCCACACTATGATAACCAAAAACTTTCCCGGATTAATCATTTGGATGAGTTGCTGGCTCAAAAGGTTCAGCTGGGACTGACTGCCCGTTTTGATATTTATCTCCGGTTATTCCGGGAGTACAAAGTATTCAGATATGACTCTGCTTATAAATATGCCAGGAAGCTGGAGGAAATTGCCTACCAGCTTAATGATCGTTCCAGGATTGCCTATGCCAGAATGGAAATTGGCTTTACCCTGCTGTCATCGGGCATGTTCAAGGAGACCCTGGATTCCCTGAACCGGATTGATATTTATGATGTGCCGGACAGCCTGAAAGCCGGTTATTATGCCCTTAAGGGACGGTTTTATTATGACCTGGGCGATTATGATAACGATAGTTATTATATGAAGCTATATAATAAGCAGGGTGACAGGTATATGGATTCTGCCCTGCTGCTATATCCTCCCCATTCCTTTGAATACCTGTATTTAAGCGGCCTGAAGGATATCCGTTCCGGAAATAAAACAACTGCCTTGACCGAATTCAGGGATTTGCTTGACAAGCACCGTTTATCCGATCATCAGCTGGCTCTTACGGCTTCCACCCTAAGTGACATCTATATTCAAAACGGAGAAACAGATACGGCAATCAGCCTGTTGATAACAGCGACCATTGCAGATGTCCGGTCCTCCACCAAGGAAACCACCGCGATATTCAACCTGGCCCAGCTTTTATACAAAAGAGGAGACGTGAAGGATGCTTACGATTATATAGAAAGCGCAATCGGTAATGCCATTTTTTACGGAGCCAGACAACGAATGGTTCAGGTAAGTGATATCCTGCCATTAATTGAAGGAGAAAAAATGAATCTGGTAGAAAGAGAGAAAAAGACATTGATCATTTATTCTATAGTGAGCACATTTTTATTATTGCTGGTGATCGCCCTGGCCATCATCATATTCAGGCAGGTAAGCAGGTTGAAAATCGCAAAGAAAAAAATAACGATTGCCCACGAGAAGGAGCAGGAAGTTAACCATAAGCTGGCAGAGGTTAATGACAAACTATCGGAGGCAAATAAGATCAAGGAGGAATACATCGGGTATGTGTTCAGCTCAAACTCGGATTTTTTCATCAAGATGGAAAGGATTAAAAAATCTTTGGAACAAAAGCTGGAGACCCGTAAGCTGGATGAGATCCGGTTCATCGTCAACAATATCAATCTCAAGGGGGAAAAGGAAGACCTGCTTAAAAACTTTGATAAGATATTCCTGAAACTATTCCCCAATTTCATTGCAGAGTTCAATGTCCTGTTCAGGGAGGAAGATAGGATAACGCTTCAGGATAACGAACTGATGAATACCGACCTGAGGATTTTCGCGCTGATCCGGATGGGGATACATGACAATGAGAAAATAGCGGAAATCCTGGAATATTCCGTCCATACCATCAATACCTACAAAACCAAAATCAAAAATAAATCCCTGATCCCCAATGAGGAATTTGAAAGAAGGATACTGGCCATAAAAACACTCTGAACTCTAAGGGCCGGTTTACTTCGCTGAGACCGTATTTTTATACTTTGCCCTTCATTTATTTACCCGGATCCACCAAAATTCCAGGAGCTCACGCATAAAATGTGTACAATCCAGTTATATTTAAATAATCATTATTTATAATAATAAGATTGTATATCAATAACTTATTTTAAAGTTGACCCTGTTTTTTACAAATAATTCTTATATCGCTGTTATATAAGTTGCAAACCCTTTGCGGGTATTTTTCCTTTGACCTCTTGGAACAATGTCAGTAAAACCTGACTATTCTCTTTACCCCAAATCAGTGAATAGCTCCTTAAAATTCAAACGGTCATCTATGTCCCACATCCGACTTTTCAGGAGATTATTTTCGGGCTGCTGCCTGGTGATGATCTTCGGCTTTTCCCGGGCGCAAACCAGGAATATCAGTGGCAAAATAACGGATCCAAATGGATCGCCGCTCATTGGTGCTTCTATAGCGATCAGTGGAACGAAGGGAGGTACCTTTTCTGCCGAAGGAGGCAAATTTAATCTGGAGGTTCCTGTTTCTGCAGATCAGCTGGTCATATCTTATATTGGATATCAGACCCTGCATGTTTCCATTGCCGGGATAACCAATCTCCAAATAACGCTGCAACCGGTAAAGACAAACCTGAATGAGCTTGTAGTCGTCGGTTATGGCACACAAAAACGCAGAGATCTTACCGGATCGATATCTTCTGTAAAAGGTTCGGATATCAAAGATCTGCCTGTCACGAATATCGGGGAAGCCCTTCAGGGAAGGGCGGCCGGAGTGGAAGTGATTAAGAACTCCGGAGAACCGGGGGCCGCCCCCACCATCATTATCCGGGGAGTGTCATCCCTTAATCAGCCCCAGCCTTTATATATCGTGGACGGCGTGCGGCAGTCAGGGGATAACATCAACCCGCAGGATATTGCCTCCATCAATATTTTAAAGGATGCCAGCGCCGCTTCCATTTATGGTTCTGCAGCAGCAGGGGGAGTGATCATTATCACCACTAAAAAAGGATCAGGCACCCCGGTGATCCGTTTCAATGCCAGGTATGGCATTACCCATCCCGAACTGATCCCGTTATTAGGCAAGACTGGCTATATCAAACTGGAAAATATCATTAATCCCAGTCGGTTTGCAGGAGCAACCCAGTTGGATACACTGGCCAATACTGACTGGGTACATGCCTTGTATGGCAATGCCACGGAACAGAATTATGAGTTGTCCATTTCAGGCTCCACCCCCGTTGTCAGTTATCTTTTATCCGGCTTTTACAACGCCCAGAAAGGAATTTATATCAATAATTTATCCAATCTGGCAGGGGTACGCATTAATACCGACTATACCCTGGGGAAAAATATTAAAATCGGAGAACAGGTCTATGTAACCCAGCGTAAAACATTACCTCCGGTGGGCAGTGAAGCCCAATTGCATAATCCGCCTTTCCGTACCCTTCCGATTATACCCATTTACAAGAAAGATGGCAGCTGGGGAGTGGCCCCACCTGGGTATAATATCCAGTTTGGGGGACCCAATCCGGTAGGGGCTGCTTTGTCCGCCAATGCCCAAAACTTTCAAAATAACCTGCAGGGGAATATATATGCAGATATCAAACTCCCTCTTCATCTCAGTTTCAGGACCACCCTCGGGTATACCTACAATGAAGAAAATGAGGATTTCTACCAGGGACCGTTTGATTTCGGTACGGTAGTCAATACGATCAATTCACTGAATAAATATTATATCGAGAACACACAGGTGCTGAGCAACTTTGTGCTCACCTATGATCAGCATTTCGGGAGGCACCACATCAATGCGATTGCCGGTTATGAGCAGATCATTTCCAAATACAATAACATCAACGTAACGGAAAGCTATGTAGGACTTCCCGGCTATTCCTTCATTCAGACTTCCAATACCACCTTTAATGTCAATGGGACCAATGATCCGAATGGCCTGGTAAAATCGGAGTTCGGAAGGCTGAACTATAACTATAATGACCTGTATTATTTATCACTCTCTGCCAGACAGGATGCTAATTTCACCGTATTCGGGCCGAACAAGCAAAAAGGAGTGTTCCCTGCGGGTTCTGTGGGCTGGAACATCGGGGATGAGCCCTTTTTTAAATCAGCAGTTCCGGTTATCAATGCCCTGAAATTACGCGGAAGTTATGGCACCCTGGGGAACAGCAATATTACGCCCTATAGTTTTCTGGCCAACTATAGTCAGTTTTCCAGTTTTTATCAGGGTTCGGCCGGAGGACAAAACTTTGCTCCCGGCGCT
Organism: Chitinophagaceae bacterium; assembly: GCA_035533815.1. Taxonomy (GTDB): domain Bacteria; phylum Bacteroidota; class Bacteroidia; order Chitinophagales; family Chitinophagaceae; genus JANWKA01. Next base: position 69,546 of record DATLTB010000103.1, on the reverse strand, counting down.
CCCCTCGTCATCGCCAATACGATAAATTCCATACCTAACCCTAACCTTCACTGGGAAACGGTTTACGAAACCAATGTGGGGTTGGATGGGGAAGCCTTCAAAGGCAGGCTGTACTTCACGGTGGACTGGTACAATAAAACCACCAAGAACATGCTGTATTACCTGCCCCTTCCCCCCAGTTCAGGGATCACCAATGCTTATCTGACTAATATCGGATCAGTCAACAACCGGGGAGTGGATATTGAGCTTGGATACCGGGGACAAGCGGGAAAACTGGGATATGATGTAAGCGTAAATGCAGGGTTCAACAAGAACAAGGTCCTGAACCTCAGCGGCATCACGAATGATGCCCTGTATGATGGCAATAACTTTTATAATAATGGGGATGCGGCCTTCTCCATCATGTCCAATCAGAACATTACTATAACAAAGGCCGGTCTACCATTTGGCTCATTTTACGGCTATAAGGTCCTCGGCATCTTTAAAACCGATGCGCAGGCTGCGGCAAGCGCACAGCCTAACGCACATGCCGGCGACCTGATATTTGCCCATGATCCCAAGAATGGTAAAACCCTAAGTCCGGCTGACAGACAAGTGATTGGTAATCCGAATCCCAAACTGGTGTATGGAGCCACCATACAACTTACCTGGAAAAGGTTTGATGTGGCAATGCTATTCAACGGAGTAGCCGGGGTCCAGCTTTTCAATGGGGTGAAGGCCTATGAAATGTATCCTTTTTCTGATGGAAATACCACCAGTAAGGTATTCGGGGATTCTTATCTGGGTTCAAACCAACTTACCTCACAGCCACGGCTGGGAGTAGTCAACTCGGATGGATCCTTCACCCTGGATCCCAATGGTAACTATACCACGGTAAACAGCTATTTTATAGAAAATGGCAACTATTTGAAGCTTAAAAACCTGCAAATCGGTTATACTTTTTCCAATAAGTGGTTAAAAAGGGTAAAAATCCGGACGGCCAGGTTATTTATAATGACCAATAATTTATTCACCATTACCAAGTATACAGGCATAGATCCAGAAATAGCAGGGGCTTTTTCACAGGCAGGATATAATGGGATTACTACCAGGGGTATTGATGCCGTATCTCAGTATCCCCAGACAAAAATCTATTCTGCAGGACTTGATCTGACGTTTTAATGTTTCACATAAAAAATTCACATAAATGTTGAAAAAATCAGCCCTCCTGTTTCTGGCTTTGTCATTCGCCTGGGGATGCACTAAAAACCCCCTTTCAGTCAGTCCGACTAATTCCTATTCCACGGCCAATTACCCGGCTACCCTAGATGGACTGCAAAGCGTACTGGCATCCTGCTATTCCAACCTGCGCAGTGTCGGATTATATGGGTTTGAACTATTACCGAAGGCCCTGGCCAATTGCACCCATACGGCCAATTCCGCCTATGGCGGGGACCAGGGGTGGAATGAAATGGCAGCCACTAACCTGAGCGTGACCAACCAGTATGCCAGTGACACCTGGCAAGGATTGTATGTAGGGGTAAAAAACTGTAATGTCCTGCTGGCAGCTGCGGACCTTTATACTGCCAAATTTGCCAAATCAGGCGATCAGCCGACCATTGATTACATCCGTGGCCAAGCTTATTTCCTTCGGGCCTTTTATTATTTCGAGCTGGAATGCTTTTATGGGGAGGATAATGTACCCAATCCAAGTGCAGCCGATACCCTGGGAGTTCCCATACTCAGCGCGCTGCCAACTAATCTGGCCGGAACCCAACAACCCCGCAGTTCAATCAGGGCAGTATGGGCTTTAATTGAAAGCGATCTGAAGCAATCCATGTCTTTACTCAAGGGCCAGGTATGGACGGGAAATGATATCGGCAGGGTGACCCAGTGGTCAGCCGAAGGGCTCCTGGGGAAAGCCTATGTATTTACCAAGGACTGGACTGATGCCAAGACTGCCTTGTTGGATGTGATCAATAACAGCGGAAAATCCCTGATGTCTTATGCCCAATACAGGGATGCCTTTATCGGCATCAGTGCCAATGAATTCAATTCAGAATCTCTGTTTGAAATCAATGTGGATCAGCAATCCAACGGGGATTATGGCGTATACGGAGGCACTCCAAATGCGACTACGATTAACGGCCTGATCTGGCCACCCTGGGCATTGGGTTTCGACGGTACTGAAGGCGCCGCCAATCCGCTGGGTTACGGCAATGAAATCCTGCATGATAAAAATGTATTGCGGTTCGGATTTAATATCGGCACGTATAACCTGGTTACTAATCCGGATTTCAACGGGAGTGAACCTCCGTCCTATACCAATCCGAAGATGATCATGGATCCGGCTTATAAACAGCAATCCCTGTTGGTCAGGACTAACCAAACCTGTGATCCGCGGTTGTTTGTCAATGCTTTGCAACCCTGGGTGGATTCTGTTAAATACGATGGGCAAAACTGGTTCCCGGTATCCAAACCGAATTTCTATGCAGGACAGTATGATAAATATGGCTGGAGCATCCGGAAATATTCCCCTATATTCAATAACATCAACAATACAGGGCCTGCCGATGCCTGCAATATTTACCTCTTAAGGCTGGCGGATATTTATTTATTATATGCAGAAGCCTGCATGAATTCCGGTGATAATAACACTGCACTGGAATATATCAACAAGGTGCACCGCAGGGCATATGGGTATCCGGTTGATGTGCCTTCCCCTGTCGATTATCTAAGCCTGACGGATACCACGAGTGCCATTGACGATCCGGTACTCGGCCATAATCCCCTGTATTATGAAAGGTGGGCTGAATTGTTCAATGAGGGTCAATGGTGGTTTGATATTTGCCGCTGGCATCTCGGACCATCTGAAGCTGCCTATTATGGAACGGCTTTAAACGTCAGCGGACCACTGTCGTTTCCAGACAAATCTTATGCATGGCCAATTCCCAATAGTGAGATCAACACCAATCCAAAAATTGTACAGAATCCAGGGTATTGATGAACCGGCTATTCAGCATCAGGTGATCATGGCCCCTTCTTCAGCATCAAATCCTTAATAAAGTCCAAAAAATGGTGAATATTCCGCTATACTGCTGTGCCTTGTTTTTATGGATAAGTTGTAATAAAAAAAACCATGATGTTACCCGGGTAAGTTATCAGACTGATACCCCGGTGATTGCCTTTCATCCTGTTCCCGTACAAAAAACCGTCAATAAAAAAGTTTTTGTACACCTCATGCCGTGGTTTGAGACCAAACAAACCAATCAGCCGGCCGGAACCTGGGGGCAACATTGGACTATGGCGGACAGGAACCCGGATATTACCGATGCCCGGGGGGATAGACAGATTGCTTCCTTTTATTATCCCCTGATCGGACCTTATAGCTCCGGCGACACAGATGTTATAGAATATCAGTTGCTCCTAATGAAATTCAGTGGAATTGATGGGGTATTCATCGATTGGCCGGGAACCCTGAACTTGTATGATTATGCCGAGAATGCAAAAAATACGGAAACCATCATATCCATGCTGCAGGAAGTGGGGTTGAATTTTGCCATTGTATATGAAGATCAGAATATCAATATTGCCTATCATCACCAGGCGATTTCCAATAAGATTGCTGCTGCGGAAACGGACATGCATTTCCTTCAGACCCATTTTTTTAATCAGAAAAATTATGAACATATTGACGGTAAGCCGGTATTGCTGGATTTTGGTCCGCAGACTTTCATGACTGAAAAAGACTGGACCAGTATTTTTTCAGTATTGGACCCCCAGCCGGCATTTTTCACTTTATGGTCTCTGTCGGCGGATGCAGGTAAAAATGCAGTGGGGGAATTTGCCTGGATTAACAAAGACAATCTCAAAAGCCTCCATGAATTTTATGACAATAATTACCGGGGGATGAAAATAGCTTCTGCCTATCCGGGGTTCAATCCGTATTATACTGCCGGGGGATGGAGCGGCCCTACCTTTGTTATACCATCAAACGGAACGGAAAATTTCCAGACTACCCTGGATATGGCGCTAAACAGCAATGCTTCCTATATTCAGCTGCCCACCTGGAACGATTATGGAGAAGGCACCATGCTGGAACCCACTGATAAATTTCAATATAGTTTGTTGACTGCATTACAGCAATCACTCGGTGTTGGGTTAACCCAGTCGGATCTTGAACTTGTCGCCCGATTCTATGATTTGCGGACCAAATATATCCATAATGTATGGGTCCAGGATCAATTAAACCAGGTGTTTTATTTTATGGTTTCTCTTCAACTGTCCAAAGCCAAGGACATCATGGATCATCTGCAATAAAATAACGGGTTCATTTTACCCAACCAGCTGAAAAACGCTTCAATCAGACCGGAAAACCCGGAGAGATCGTTCCAGAATAGGAGGTATGCAATAACCGGCTTGGCAAAACCCATATAATTGGATATTTTTGACTCCCAATATATTATGCCATCCCTGAAAATATATAATTCCCTTACCCGGCAAAAAGAACTGTTTACCCCTATTTTTCCAGGCTATGTGGGCATGTATGTCTGCGGACCTACGGTATCCGGAGAATCTCACCTGGGCCATGCCAAACCCTATATCACCTTCGATGTGATCTACCGGTACCTCATGTACCTGGGATACCGGGTGCGTTATGTCCGCAATATCACCGATGCCGGGCATTTTGAGGAGGAAGGCAGGGAAGCGCAGGACAAGATTGCGGATAAGGCAAATCACGAGAAGCTTGAACCCATGGAGCTGGTCCAGAAATATACCAACCTGTTTCACCAGGCAATGGCCCGGTTCAACTGCCTTCCTCCTGACATTGAACCTACAGCCACCGGACATATCATTGAGCAGATCAGCTTGATTGAAGTTATCCTGGCCAAAGGATATGGGTATGAAGTGAACGGTTCGGTCTACTTCGATGTCCCGAAATATGCTGCCGATCACGATTATGGCATCCTGAGCGGACGATCCCTGGAAGACCTGGTGGAAAATACCCGGAACCTGGAGGGGCAGGATGAAAAAAGAAATAAGGTAGACTTTGCACTTTGGAAACATGCCCCGGAAGGGCATATCATGCGCTGGAAAAGCCCCTGGGGAGAGGGGTTTCCGGGCTGGCATATCGAATGCTCTGCCATGAGTTCCAAATATCTGGGTAGTGAGTTCGATATCCATGGAGGAGGAATGGATCTCCTTTTTCCTCATCATGAAAGCGAGATTGCCCAGAGTCAGATTGCTACTGGCAAAATGCTTGCCCGCTATTGGATCCATAATAACATGATCACGATCAATGGCCGCAAGATGGGTAAAAGCTATAATAATATTATCCGGCTTTCTGACCTGTTCACCGGAACAAATCCCCTGCTGGAAAAACCATACAGTCCAATGGTGGTCCGTTTTTTCATCCTGCAGACACATTACCGCAGTACCCTGGATTTTTCCAATGAAGCACTTCAGGCTGCGGAGAAAGGATGGAACAGGCTATTTGCAGCCTATGAGACCCTGCAAAAACTGAAACCTAATACCAATGAATTTCCCTCAGATCCGGAACTGGAAGAAAAAGTAAAAGGGTTCTGCCTGGGTTGCGAGGAGGCCATGGCTGATGACTTTAACACGGCCATGGTACTGGCCAATCTTTTTGAAATTGCCCCGGTGATCAATGCTTTGAAAGGTGGCCAACTCCAGCCAGATGCCATCACCGGAAGCACCCTGGAAACCATGAAACAGACCTTCCATACTTATCTGGAGGAAATCCTCGGCCTTAAGGATGATCCTGTGACCGATGGAGGAAAGTTGGGAGGCGTGATGGAACTGGTGGCAGATATCCGCAAAAGTGCCCGTAAAAGGAAGGATTATGCCACTTCAGACCGGATCAGGGATGAACTGCAATCCCTGGGCATACTCCTGAAGGACGAAAAGGATGGCGGATCCAGCTGGACGATGATCTGACTACTATTTAATAAACTCATCTGGAATGATCCGGTTAAAATATCTTATGAACCAATCTGCATTATTTATTGCTATTTCCATTCTGCTGGTGATGGCTTCCTGTCACTCCAATAACAGCAGTCAACAAAACAACTCCAATAGTGTGCAGGTTCCTGTGTTTAATCCCGATAGTGCTTATGATTATGTGGCCACCCAGGTAGGCTTTGGCCCCCGGATCCCAAATACCCCCGCCCACCAGCATTGTGAAGCCTGGCTGATTGCCAAGATGCAATCTTTTGCGGATACCGTATATGTACAAAGAACAACGGTAACCGGTTGGGACGGAAGCAAACTGGGTTGTACTAATATTATAGGATCTTTCAATCCTTCGGCCCGTACCCGCATCCTGATTCTTGCACATTGGGATACCCGGCCCTGGGCAGACCAGGACAGCACGACAAAAAACAAGCATTTTGACGGAGCAGATGATGGCGGCAGCGGAGTGGCAGTCATCCTGGAAGCAGCCAGGGAAATGAAAATCATACATCCGGATATTGGAGTGGACCTTTTGCTGGTGGACGTGGAGGATTACGGAAAGGAAGGCAAGGACAACAGTTATTGCCTCGGGACCCAATACTGGGCAGCACATCCGCATATACCCGGCTATACAGCGAATTACGGGATTTGCCTGGATATGGTGGGTGCCAAAGGAGCCGAGTTCTTTATGGAGAATTTATCCATGCAAAATGCACCTGCACAGATGAAAATGTTCTGGAATACGGCTAACCAGATCGGATACTCCGGTTATTTTTCTTTTGTTCCGACACAGGATGGCATAGAAGATGATGATCAGTACGTCAATAGCGGGATCCATATCCCAACTTTTGACGTGATTGATCTGCGCAATAATCCCAATAATCCGTTTGCTCCTTTCTGGCATACCCTGAACGATAATATGAGCATCATATCAAGAAGAACTTTGAAAGCAGTAGGGCAGACCCTTTTACAGGTGTTGTATACGAATCCGGCATACTGACCCGGGGACCCCGCAGGCAACTGGTAAAATCTATGGGAGGCATTCAGTTCCACAGTAAATTCAGGCTTTCTGGGCTTACCCGTTAAACAAAACTTCAGCACAACCAGGGGGTAAAAAAGGATTAGACAGATCTTTCGAAAGGGGCTTATTATTTACCTATTTACGGGTCTCTTCCGAGTGAAAAATTACCTATTTGCCATAACAATAAGAAAAAGTCAACCGGTAAACCAGGTCATAATCCGTATTGACCGCTGTCGTCTGACTCACATACCGGTTATACCAGATATTGGGCATGAAATGCACATGCCGGTTCGGGGTAAAATCCAGGCCTGCCAGGATGAAAAGTTCCCTGTTGTTGGGTTCATAGGTTGAAGTCAGTCCCTTATAGCTGGTAAATACCGTATTGGCATAATGGATATCGGGATTGTAGTTGTCCATCCTGGCGAAGAAGTGCAGACTTTTCTTGATGATGGTCCCACGGAAATAAAGGGAAAGCGCCTCTGCCAAAGCACCGGTGGTATCCAGCACGGGACCGATGATTTCGACAACATCCTGCTGTCCGTTATTGATGAAGGCTTCGACGCCAATAGTGAGTTCATGGGTATGGTATGCGGCAAACCCCTTGATCATGTTGCGGGAATGGTGGAACCCCGGTGTCCAGTTCAGGCGTTCATAGTCTGCATATAAATCAAAAATCAGGCGCCGATCAAAAAACTTGGCATATACATCCCCGTAAAACCATTTGAAATTATTGGTTTCCGGTTTGGCACTGGATCCGTTACCCACCATCAGGTCATACCCGAAAATTTCCTGATCATGATGAAATTTACCTTGAAGGGTTGCCCCGAAATCAAAGGATGGGGTCCTGCGGATGCTGGACAAGGTCCTTTCCACACTGCGGTATCCCCAAATCTTATTGATCAGCAGCGGAAAGGCCGGAGTGGCTGTCTCACCGACCACCAGGTCGGTGCCCTTCCAGATATTGCGCCAGCGGATATCAGCTTTTTTGATGTAAAAGGTAAATTTTCCATTAACCAGTTGATCGCCACCAGGAAAATCATCCTCAGCGGCCAGTAGAAATTCGGCGGCAAACCGCGGTGAAATATTATAATTATACCCCAGGTAGATCCGGCGGAACTGGAAGGCGTTGCGACCGGCGGGTATACCGGAATATTGGTTAGCTCCACCCCGGTTCAGTGAATCGGCATGTGCCTTATAGAAAAAATCCCCGAAGACATATCCCCATAGCTGACCGCCGGGTTTGCAGGTGGAATCCTTATGCCGCCTATGGCTTCGGACCGTGTTGGCAGACAATAGATTTTCCGGCCAGGAAATACAGGTCCCCCAGCTGCATACGCGGTGTTTTGTCCTTTGGATGGTCTTGTTGTTCCCAGCGTAAAGACGGCAATCCGTCCAATCAGATTCCCCGTGAAGCAGGGGAATAGTTTTTTTTCATTATGTGCAGTTGGTTGAAGGCTATCTATTTTGCCAGTTAATTGAGTCTTGTGGTTCAGAAAATACATTTTACAAATATAATATATATATTTATTGTTTTTATAATGATTCGAGGCAGAATGGATCCGTTGAACTGCTGGCTTAAAAAGGGGGATCGTTCTCAGAAAATTCGGGTAATGGTCTTTTCTTTTTCACAGGTTATTTAGTTATCCCAAGACGGGATCATCCATTAGGGGGGCTGTTACCTGAATGGCCCCAGTCCATAAATCAATCTAAACGATCTTTTATACTGAGTCCGGACCATTGAAATAACATGATTTTTTCCCAAGGGGAAATGGAGGTCTCCCCGAAACCCTGGCCGGGCGATGCCGGATCAGGGATAGTAAAGAAGCCCAGGATCTTCCATGCCATTTCTTATCTCTAATGAAGAAATAGGTACACCAATTTCAACTACTCACCGGTCTGGATTTATTGGGGGATCTCCATACATCGGCAATTACTCAGCAGGGTATTTTGGAGCGGGGTGATTTGATTTCACCCGTTTTAGTAACAGCTTTTACTCTACAAGTCTTTGCAAGCCATTCTTCTTGCAGGGGCAAGAAAAGATCCCAGGGAAAGGTAATTTATTCCTACCCTATTCATTCAGCGCTTCCCACAATCTATCCTTCAACTCAACGAGCCCCTGATTCATCAGGGAAGAAATGAAGACATGGGGTATTTCTTCCGGAAGTTCCTTTGAAATGGCCACTTTCAGCTCTTCATCCAGCAGATCGCTTTTGGAAATGGCGATCAGGAATTTCTTATCCAGTAAGGCCGGATTGTATTTTTTAAGCTCGTCGATCAGGATATCAAAATCCTTTTTGTGTCCGGAGCTGTCTGCTGGGATGAGGAACAGCAGTACCGGATTTCGTTCAATATGTCTCAGAAAGCGGTATCCCAGACCCTTACCTTCCGCTGCTCCTTCAATGATACCCGGAAGGTCAGCCATGCAAAAGGAAAGGTTATCGCGGTAGGATACGATGCCCAACTGAGGAACCAGGGTAGTAAATGCATATTCGGCAATCTTGGGCTTTGCCTCACTGAGCACGGACAGCAGGGTGGACTTTCCGGCATTCGGAAATCCCACTAAGCCCACATCGGCCAGCACCTTCAGTTCCAGCACCTTCCAGCCTTCAATTCCTGTTTCTCCCGGCTGTGCATGTTCGGGAGCCTGATTGGTGGGGCTTTTAAAATTGCTGTTTCCCAATCCTCCCCTGCCTCCCTTCAGCCAGGTGATCTCCTCCCCATCAGTCAGGATCTCTACTTCGATCTTTCCGGTGAGCTCATCGCGGGCGATGGTGCCGGGTGGCACTTCAATGGTAATATCCCTGCCATCCCTGCCGGTACAGTTATTGCGACTGCCCGGATCCCCATCTCCGGCCAGCACATTTTTAAAATATCTCAGGTGCAGCAGGGTCCAGAGCTGCTTGTTCCCTTTCAAAATAATATGACCGCCCCTGCCTCCGTCACCGCCGTCTGGGCCTGCCTTGGCATTATACTTTGTCCGCAGAAAATGCCTGATACCGGCACCGCCATGACCGGATCTGCAAAAGATCCGGATATAATCCACAAAATTGCTCATGGTATGCTGTTGAGGCGAAAGTCGGATATTTACCTGGTAGTCCTGTAGTAAAACGGCTGGTAAATATCAGACAAGCAGGCTGATTTCCTGGCAAAGTAACCGGAAAGTTTCTTCCACGCTGCCATCTCCCTGGACAGTCCGGAATTTACCAAGCCTGCTGTAATGGTCGGCAACCGGGGCAGTTTTATCGTGATATTCCCTGATCCTGGCCCGGATAACAGATTCGCTGGCATCATCCGTCCGTTGGGAAACAGTACCCCGGTGCAGGAGGCGACGTATGAGTTCTGATTCCGGGACAGACAGAAAAAGAACTATTGAAATCTCTTCATTTCTGTCCTCCAGCATTCCGTCCAACGCTTCGGCCTGGGCCGCTGTCCTGGGAAAGCCGTCGAAGATAAAACCTCCCGCATCAGGATCACCGTCCAGCCGGAATGCGATCATCGCGATCACCACTTCATCGGGAACCAGGATGCCCTGGTCTATGAAATTCTTTGCCATTCCTCCCAGGGGACTTTTGTCTGCAATCTCCGACCGAAGCAAATCTCCTGTGCTCAGGTGGATCAGCCCAAACTTCCCGATGATCTTTTCGCTTTGTGTTCCTTTTCCACTTCCGGGAGGTCCGAACAGGATGAGATTAAGCATGGCCAAAAGTTAAAAGGGCAAAGGAAACAAAAATAGGGAATTGAAAATAAATTAGCGGACAATTTGAAAAAACATCAAAATTGAAGGATGAATTCCTGTTTTTCACTAAAAAAATCCGGTAAACAGAACAAAATCTTTCTTCAGTGAAAAGTTAAAGCCTTCCGCTACTTCCATCCTCCGCTTCCCGTTCTTTCGTACATTTAGTTATTGTTTTGAACCAGAATTAAAATACATCAGAATCATGAAATGGCAGAACCTGCTTATTTTGGCCTTGCCGCTTTTTTTTAATCAATGTGCGGACTCTCAAACCCAAAAAATGACTCAGATTAAAAACCCCTATTATTCCCGTACGGATACCGCTAAACTCCATGTCGCGCTCAGTGAGTGGAAAAAGATACTCCCTGCAGATGTGTATCATATCGCATTTGAAAAGGGCACGGAAACAGCATTCACCGGCAAATATTGGAATTTTACCGGACTGGGCACCTATTATTGTGCGGTCTGCGGCAACCCCCTGTTCCGTTCAGACGCCAAGTTCGCCAGCACCTGTGGCTGGCCGAGTTTCTTTGAGCCCATTCGCAAGGACGGAGTGATATACCTGCCGGATCATTCCTATGGGATGGACAGGACTGAGGTGGAATGCGGAAGATGCGGTGCACACCTCGGACATGTCTTCAATGACGGGCCAGCGCCTACCGGCCTGCGATATTGCATGAACTCCCTGGTTCTGGATTTTGTACCGGATAATCCCATGCAGTTGAAGAAATAACTAGGGATTGAGCATCAGCGGCATCACGAGCATTGTCAGCTCCTCGTTTGCTTGTTTTTCCACTGGTTTGAGAAGTGCGGCCCTGCTGGGAGTGGATAATTCCATGACCACTTCTTCGCCATCAATGGCTCCCAGCATTTCTATCAGGAACCTGGCATTGAAAGCAAGCTGCATGTCTTCCCCTGTATAATGGCATTTCATGCGTTCATTGCCTTCAAAGGAGAGATCCATATCCTGGGAAGTCAGCTGGAGTTCGCTGCCCACTATGGACATGGCCACCTGATTGGTGCTCTTGTTGGCAAAAACGCTAACCCGCCGGAGGGCATAGAGGAAATCACTCTTGTTCAGGGTCAGCTTATAGGGATTATCCGAAGGCATCACCACCTTGTAATCCGGGAACCGGGCTTCGATCAGCCGGCAACTCATGCTGGACCGGCCATGTGCTATAAACAGGTAGTTGGAACTATAGGATAATTTGACCGGGGAATCATCCGCCGGAAGCAAACTTTTCAGGAGGTTGAGTGGCTTGCGCGGCACAATAAAATTTTCCGGTTTGGGACATACCACATCGGTGCGTATATATTTTACCAGCCGGTGTGCATCGGTGGTTACAAATAATATCTGGTCCGCTGCAAGCTCAAAGTAAATTCCCGTCATGGCAGCCCGGAGCTCATCGGTACTGGCGGCAAAGATGGTCTTGGAAATGCCGGTTAGCAGCGCCAAAGAAGGAATGGTCAGGGAAGTGGTGTGGTCTGCGGTCGGTTCCTTCGGAAAATTTTCGGGATTTTCCCCGGAAATCTTGTATTTGCCATTGTCAGAAGTGATCTCGATGGCAAAGGAATTGGCATCAATGCTGAATGTCAGGGGCTGTTCCGTGATATTTTTCAGGGAATCCACCAATATCCTGGCAGGAATGCATACCCTTCCGGTTTCCCTGGCTTCCACTTCCAGGGTGACCCTCATCACCGTTTCCAGGTCAGTGGCTACCACTGTCAGCTCATTGGTCTCCACCATGAACAGAAAATCCTCCAGGATGGGCAGGACAGTGTTGGAGTTGATGACCCCGCTGATCTGCTGCAGATGCTTGGACAAGGAGGAAGAGGAAACAATGAATTTCATGTGCCGTTAATGTTTAATGGTGATCACAGTGCGGACAAAGATAGAAATTATCCCCGTACCGGGAAGCGGGGTTATGCGGGGAATTCCCGACTTGCGGGACCCCGGTTTTCTATTTTAAGGCAAGAGTGTACATTTGGGCGGCAAATATCCTTGCCATGAAACTTTCCAGACTGGCAGAAACGCTGATAGGTTCCGAGATCATCCGGCTAGGCGGTGTAATCAATGACCGTATCCGGGCCGGGGAAAAGATCTACAATTTCACGATTGGGGATTTCGATCCCAGGATATTTCCTATTCCACCTGAATTTGAGGGGGAGATCATTGCAGCCTACCGGGACAAGCAAACCTATTACCCGCCGGCCGAAGGCTTGATGTCCCTGAGACAATCAGTCAGTGATTTCCTCAGGGAGCGGGAGAACCTGCGGTATGATCCTGCCGGTGAAATCCTCATCTCCTGCGGGGGCAGACCCCTGATCTATGCCATTTACCGGACCCTCGTGGACTCCGGGGACCGGGTAATCTATGCGGTCCCTTCCTGGAACAACAACCACTATACGCATTTCGTGGATGGAGAACATGCCGTAGTGGAAACCAAACCTGAAAATAATTTCATGCCCACTGCAGAGGAGATCCGTCCGCTGCTGAAAGGAGCCACCCTGCTGGCACTCTGCTCTCCACTGAACCCTGCCGGCACGGCTTTTTCCAAAGTACAGTTGGAAGCGATCTGTGACCTGGTCATTGAAGAGAATAATTCCAGGGGTCAGGACAGTAAAAAATTATTTATCCTGTACGACCAGATCTACTGGGTGCTCTGTTACGGAAACACCGTTCATTATAATCCGGTTACCCTGCGTCCAGCCCTGAGGGATTATACCCTATTCGTGGATGGCATGAGTAAAACCTTCGCAGCCACGGGGGTGAGGGTAGGATGGTCGATGGGCCCGGCACCCGTGATCGCCAAAATGAAAGGAATACTGTCCCATATCGGGGCCTGGGGGCCTATGGCCGAACAGACGGCCACTGCGGCTTACCTGCGGCAACAGACAAATATTGACCGCTACCTGCTTCACTTTAAATCAGCTATTCAGTTCAGGCTTAACGAGATTTATGAGGGATTCATGGACCTGAAGCGAAAGGGATATCCGGTAGACTGCGTGGTACCGCAGGCGGCCATTTACCTGGCCGTAAAGATCGACCTGGCGGGCAGAAAAACCCCGGGAGGAAGCATTTTGGAAAATCAACCTGCGGTCACTGCCTATATCCTGCAGGAAGCCAGCCTGGCCCTGGTTCCCTTCTATGCTTTCGGAGCCTCCGCGCAGTCCCCCTGGTACAGGCTCTCCGTGGGTACCTGCCATATCCAGGAGATCGGGGAGATGTTTAGCCGTCTGGAGAAGGCAATCTGCATAACAAGGTAACCGGTATGTATATTCTCAGGTGATGGAAAATTCCAATTCGATTCTCATTTGGCGATAATAGTGCCTTTTATGAAAGTGTGGTACTTACAGTGATAGGGAAAAGTGCCGGCAACGGTGAACGTACGGGTATAGCTTGTCCCGTTTGGGATATCCCCGCTGTCGAAGATGCCGTTATCGGAGGTGACCGTATGGGTTACAGCATCCTTATTGGTCCAGGTTACTGAACTCCCAACCTTAACTGTGTCTGAGGTTACACTTAAGGCATAATTCTGTATGGTAATCGCATTGGGATTACCCCCATTATTACCTCCATTGTTCCCTCCATTGTTGTTGGAAGAGCCACTGGCATTTTTCTTGCAACCGGAAAAAAGACCGGCAACCAGCAGGCATGCCAGCAGCCCGGTCATTAGCCTACGAAATGTCATATATACTGTTTTTAAGATAATCGGATAATGAGGCGGAATAGTTGCTAGCCCGGATCAGCTGAACAGGTAAAGGACATCTTCCCGGGTAAGCTTTTTGATGAACCCTGTCTCGTCGGACACGATATCCTTCACCAGGGATTTCTTCTTTTCCTGCAGCTGGAGTATTTTTTCTTCAATGGAGTCCTTACATATCATGCGGTAGGCAAAGATGCTCTTGGTCTGACCGATCCGGTGGGTGCGGTCAATGGCCTGCTGCTCTACTGCCGGGTTCCACCAGGGATCCACGATATATACATAATCAGCTGCCGTGAGGTTCAGACCCACCCCCCCGGCTTTGAGGGAGATCAGGAAAACCCGGCAAAGCTCCTCCTCCTGGAATTTATTGATGGCTTTTTCCCGGTCCGGGGCAGTCGTGGATCCGTCAAAATAAGCCAGGGGGATGTCCAGTTCTTCGAGCCGGGTACGAATGAGGGCCAGCATACCCAGGAATTGGGAAAATACAAGCACCTTATGGTTGCCGATATTCTCCGTGATTTCCCGGATCAGTTCCTCCAGCTTGATGGAATGGTTGGGATAAGCCTGGTCCTCATTGAGGATTGCCGGAGAATCGCAAATCTGGCGCAGCTTCATCAGCCCCTGTAAGATGGTCAGCTGCGAGCGGTCCATGCCTTTTTCATCAATGGCCCCCAGTATCTTGGACCGGTACGCCCCCCGGAATAATTCATAGATGTTTTTCTGTTCCTGCTCCATCTCGCAGTAAAGGACGATCTCGGTCTTTTCCGGCAGGTCCCTGGCTACCTGTTCCTTGGTCCTTCGCAGGATAAATGGGTAGATCAGCTTGCGCAGGTGGGTCTTGCGTTCCTCATCTTCCAGTTTGTCGATCGGATTGGCAAATTCATTGCGGAAAAAATCGATGGAACCCAGCATGCCCGGGTTGAGGAAATTCATCTGGGCATATATATCGAAGGTATTATTCTGCATGGGGGTGCCGCTCAGGCAGAGCCGGTTGCGGGTATGCAAAAGCTGGGCGGCCCTGGCTACCTTGGAATGAGGGTTCTTGATGGCCTGGGACTCATCGAGGATGACATAATCCAACTGGAGTTCCATCAGCATCTGTACATCGCTGCGCAGGGTGCCGTAGGTGGTGATGAGGACATCCCTGGTGCGCAGTTCCGCTGCATTCCGGGCACGCGCAGCCCCATGATGGATATGATAACTCAGTTCAGGGGTGAATTTGAGGATTTCATTTTCCCAGTTATAGATCAGGGTGGTGGGACATACCACCACGGCAAGGCAGTGTCCGAACTTATTTTTAAAATGCTGCAGAAAGGCGAGGGCCTGCACCGTCTTGCCCAGACCCATATCATCCGCCAGGATTCCGCCCCAGCGGATCTCATCCAGGTAATTCAGCCAATGTAACCCGCTTTCCTGGTATGGGCGCAGGACAGCTTTGATGTTTGCGGGGATATCGGCATGGCCTACCTCCTCGAACTTCAACAGCTTTCTGCGTTTTTCCTCCAGCTCGGCCTGTATGGCCTCGTCGTCGATATACTCGAAAAGTTCATCAATGACCCCGAAATTATATTTGGATAATTTAAGCGCTTTCCCTTTTTCTTCACCGATCCGGAACAGCAGGGAATATTTTTTTAGCCATTCCTCTGGAAGCAGGCCCAGGCTGCCATCCAACAGCTGGATATAATTTTGTTTATTGGATAGGGCCTGCTTGATATCCCCGATACTGACCAACTCTCCACCATAGGTGACCTCGACACGGGCATCGAACCAATCGATCCCGGAGGAGATCTGAAGTTGTGTTTCAGGACGATGCGGACTGAACCTGAAATTCTTCAATGTTTCATATCCGAGCACACGGACCTGTTTTTCTCTCAGGGTATCAAAGAACCGGAAAAACCAGTTGCTGCTGAGCGCATCCCGGCTCCTGAGATAGAAATAGTGATGATTTGTCGGTTGCTGGAACCTGGGATGGAGCGATCGGATGCTCTCGATAAAGGCCTGTTCAGCGTTCAGGTTCCGGTGAATGATCAGCACCCTGCTGTCCTGCTGGATCACGATCCGGGTACCCTCATCCCACTGTACTTCCTGTCCCTGATAATAAAAGGCAGGTCTGATCACAAAGGATTCTCCGAGTTCCTTCAGGTAAACCACCGGCTCAGGCAGGATATCATCAGCTTCATCCACAAGGGCGGGATCAAAATGCACCGTATATTCCTGGCTCAGGGGAAGCAGGGTTCCCCGGAGATAATCCGGCCATTGAGCCGCTGAAAATTTCAGGGGTTCTTTTTCCAGGAAAGGCTCGGTATGCAAGGCATCCTGCGGCCGGCCCAGCAGGTAAAGGTTCTCCTTATGCAAAAACAGCAATGGGCTGCCGCAGGCATTTTCTGAAAATGGAATCTCGGCTTCTTCAATTTCCACAAAGCAACTCACTTCCACATTTTCCTCCCTGGCTGTTGCCCGGAATACCGGCCTGAGCAAGCCGGGTTGAGGATGTATGGGCTCCAGATTGGCCGTTCGGTATCCCTGTCCCTTAGCCAGCGTGAAAACAAGCTGCGGATCCCCTTCCAGCAGCTTCTGCAGTTTGGGGTGCAGGTATTCCAGGATTAGGGTCCGGGTGTCCGCAGGGAGACCGTGATCCATATCCTGGTGAATATTGTCCCAGATGCCTTCGAAAGGAGAATTCTTATTGAGATATTTGTTCAGCTCGGCGGCCATCAGTTTACGGACTGCCGGGATCAGCCCCCGGTCCTTTTCCCGGTACAGGAAATAATCGATGTATTTAGTTAGATCCAGCTTGCCGGCAAAGGAAATGAACTGGGTCATCTCTTCATTGAGTTCCCCGGCGGCCAGGTCTATGGCGAACCAGGGATATGATTTTTCATTGAAATTGATCACCAGCGCCAGCCTGAATGCCGCCTCCACCGCAGGAGCTTCTACAGGAAGTCCGGCCGGGACGGGATCCGGAGCCAATTTACGGATGGATGGATCCAGCACCCGGAGAAATGGTTTGCCGTTGGTATAAGTAAAGGAGAACTTTCCACCAAGGTCATCATCAACGGAATAACCGTAGGTTGCCAGCAGCTGATTTTTTTCCTTATCCCAATTGCGCAGGGTGTCAAAATAATACGGACCGTAGGCATTGAGCAATTGCAGGAAAAGGGCAGTCTTGTGGGTGCACAGGGGGTGATCCGTTTCCCCGCAGTCGCAATGTGTATCAAAATGACGTTCATCGTTCCGGCCGATGATCAGGTGATAAATGACGGGAAGGATCTCCAGGCTGGCTTCCACCCGTTCATCCTTTGCCGAAAGGATCAGGGCCTGCTGGCTGCGCAGGATATCTTCGGCTTCATTGAATATTTCCCGGGAAGTCAGCAGCCTGATGGTCTTCAGATCAATGGATTTCATCCGGATCACTGTATGGTGCTGGTCATACTGCAGGTCCTTTTCATTGAAGTCATTCCTGTCCAGCATCTCCTGAAGACGGAACAAAGCAGCCGCTTCATGGCGGCAGATATCTCCCAGGTTATAAGGACACTGGCACCGTACAGACAGGCTGGCCTGTTCGTGGTATTTGGAAATAGTGACTTTGTAGAAGTTGAAATGGGTGTCGCTTTTCACCCGGAAAGTAACTGTTTTCATAACCTGATCCACAAACACCAGCTCCACTCCCCCGGTGGCATATATCCGCTTTCCCCTGCGGATCACCTCCTCGGTTCCATTATTGTAGATATATTTCAGTAAATGCGGAAGGGACATAATAATCTTCCTCTGCTATGAAAAGGACAATCTGCAAAAATAAGCCAAAAATCCCTGTTCCGCTGAAAGGAGATATCCACAACAGGTAAAAAAAAGAAACATGGGCCGGATACGCCGGACAGTTATTAATTTTAGCTTCAGATGAAAAAACTGTTATTGCCCTCCCTGATCCTCACAATGGCTTCTTGTCATCAGGGAAATACCAGCCGGGTTCCGGTGATCGGTTTCGCAGATGCCTTTCAGGATGAGACGATTGCCCAGGCAAAAAAAGGTTTTTTTGATGCCTTGGCAGACAGCGGATACAGTGCCGCCAAAGGGACAGTGAAGGTCATTTACCGGAATGCCGAGGGGGATATACCTACCCTGACCCAGGCAATCGATTATTTTGTGGCTGATCAGGTGAACCTGATAGCTGCCAATGCCACCCTTCCGGTAATCACCGCGGTGCAGAAGACCAGGACCATTCCGGTCTGCATGATGGTGGCACCAGAACCAGGCCTGGCGGGCCTTACAGACCGCCGTGGCCGGCCACCGGTCAACCTGTTCGGAGTATACGAGACCCTGGCATATATCGATACATCTGTGAAAATCATCCGCGAGGTAATGCCTTCCGCGCACATCATCGGTACAGTGTTCAATCAGGCAGAACCACAGTCCAGGGCAGCCCTTGCGGAAATCACCAAGGAATCCAGGCTCCTGGGCATGCAATTGATCGCGCTGCCGGTAAATAGTTCAGCCGAGACCCAGCTGGTGGTTGAAGCCCTGCTGAACAGGCACATCGATGTGTTTTTTGCCATGCCGGACAATACGATATTCGCTTCTTTTGAGACCATTGCGAAAAGTTGCAGCGATGATCATATTCCGATTTTCACCTCGGAGGCCGGCCTGGTGAAACGGGGAGCCGTAGCTGCCTATGGGGCGGACATTTACCAGTGGGGATTCCAGGCGGGTCAGCAGGCAGCCATATTCCTGAGGCAGGGGAATATGCAGGGGCTTCATCCGGAGATCGTCCGCATCCGCAGGCGGATTTATAATCCGGCGGTAGCGCAGGAATATCACCTGCATTTCAATGATTCTTTCAGCCCGCTGCGTTGAACTGAACCAGCTATGAATTTCTATTTGTCAGCCATCAACCTGGGTTTTGCCTACTGCGGCATGGGACTGGGTATTTATATCACCCTCCGTATTTTCAATATCCCGGATATCACTACGGACGGGAGCTATACCCTCGGTGCAGCGATCAGTGCCACTTTGCTGAGTTCAGGTCATTCTCCGTTCCTGGTCCTGCCTGTGGTGATGGCCGGTGGCGCACTGGCTGGCACAGCCACCGGGCTCATTCACACCCGGATGAAAATTGATCCGCTGCTTTCGGGTATCCTGGTCATGACAGCCCTCTATTCCGTTAACCTGTCAATCATGGGCAGATCAGATATCCCCCTCATCAGCACAGTCCATATTACGCAGGTGGTCCGCTTCATCGGTAATGATGACTGGCGCTGGATGACGGTGATGGTGATGTTCACTGTCGTGCTTTGCCTGCTGACTGGCTGGATGCTGGGCACTGATTATGGGCTGGCCATGCGGGCCACAGGAAACAGTGAGCAGATGGTCAGGGCCATGGGAGTGAACACGGCAAGAATGAAAGTGACCGGTCTGGCCATGGCCAATGCCCTGACCGCGGTGAGCGGGTACCTGGTATGCCAGTACCAGGGATTCACAGATATCAACATGGGTATCGGGATTGTGATCTTCGGACTTGGCGCCGTCATGATGGGTGAATCCCTCCTGGGATTCACCCGCCTTCAGTCCACGGGATTTCATCTGGTTGCCGTAATCCTCGGATGCGTGATCTTCCGGGTGATCATAGCCGCCGCATTGACGGCAGGCATAAATCCCAACTGGCTTAAACTGGTCACTGCAGTCCTGGTGCTGGGCGTGGTGGCGCTCCCCGGAATCAAAAACAAGCTTCGCTGATGGTCGAACTGTCACAGATAGAAAAATATTTTCACCGGGGGCTGCCCGGAGAAGTGAAAGCGCTGGACGGGGTAAGCCTCAGGATCCCTGCCCGGGAATTTGCCGTGATCATTGGGTTCAATGGTTCCGGAAAGACCACTTTACTGAACATGATCGCCGGAACCTTGTTTCCGGATAGCGGGAAAGTCCTCATCCGTGGACATGAAGTGTCCCGCAGGAAGGATTACCAGCGGAGTAAATGGATATCAAGGGTTTTCCAGGATCCGATGGCAGGTACGGCGCCAGACCTGACTATCATGGATAATTTCAGGCTGGCTTCCCTGCGAACCAGGTCTAAATCCCTGAGGACGGGAGTGGAATCCAGGTTCAGGATAAAAGTCAGGGACCAGTTGGCCATTCTCGGGATGGGCCTGGAAAACCATCCGGAGACCCTGGTAGGTAAATTATCCGGTGGACAAAGACAGGCGCTTACCCTGCTCATGGCTGTAATGGATGAAGCCAGCATATTATTGCTTGACGAGCCGACAGCCGCATTGGACCCCCGATCCTCGGAACTGATCATTCGTCTTGCAGGGGACCTGATCGGGAAACTTGGACTGACTGCGGTCATGGTGACCCATGACCTGCGGCATGCAGCAGCGTATGGAACCCGGCTGATTATGATGGAGCAGGGAAAGATCTCTAAAGATCTGGACAGCGGGCAGAAGGCGGACTGCAACCTGGCCAGCCTGGTACAGTGGTTCACCTGATCAGGCGCTCACCAGTTCGCCATTGCGGTAAACGGGAAGGGTGCCGGCAATATCCTGGGTGAGGCAGTAGACGATATCTTTTTCCAGTCCGTAACCGGTAAGCCTTTTGAAATGGGCTGCATTCAGGAAGGATCTAAAATATTGATTGAGAATAAAAACTTTAAAAAGGGAAAGTAAATTATATTATTAATAACTTTTCCACTTCAATTTTTAAAATAGGAAGATTATTAAAAGCGATGTTCCAGATTATCTCGTCGGAGACTGTGTCATAACCATGAATAATCCGGTTTCTGGTGTCCACTATCTTTCTAGAATGGGAAAGTATGATATCATTGTCCGCAGTAAGTATACGATTCATTGCTTCACCAATGATTTTAATATCCATTTCCACAGCACGCTTAGTCCTTAAGTCCTTTTGATAAGTGGGAAAATCTATTTACTGGTTGGCAAAAAAAATTTCAACTTGATTAATCGCTTTTAGTATATCATAAAGGCAGGCCTTAGTTTTAGTTTGCATAAACCAACTGCCTTTTATTGTTTACCACTTCCAGGAAATAAGGATTTTTTATTACTTTTTCCTCCAAAAGATCTATAGGCCTTTTTAATACCTTTTCCAAGGAAAATTTTAAATCGTAATAATTATCAGCATATTGAAAGACGTCCAAAGGTTGAAAATCAACAATAAAATCTATGTCGCAATCTATATTAAATTGATCAGTCAACACTGATCCAAAAGCATATAATGTCTTAACCTGGTGATGGAAGCAAAGCTGCTTAATCTCTTTCAGGTATTTATCCAATTCAAACATAATCCACTTTGTCTAATGCACATCAAAGTTACAAAAAAAGTAGCCTATTGATACAAAGTATACTATGACTCTTTGATTTGAATCAGGGCATTCCGTATAATAGAATAAGTAGAAAAGATCTGGATATCAAACCACAGAAACAATACAACCTGGCCAGCCTGGTACAGTGGTTCACCTGCTCAGGCACTCACCAGTTCGCCATTGCGGTAAACGGGAAGGGTGCCGGCAATATCCTGGGTGAGGCAGTAGACGATATCTTTTTCCAGTCCGTAACCGGTAAGCCTTTTGAAATGGGCTGCATTTTTCAGAAAGTTGAATATATTTCCTTTGGCCTGCAGGTATAAGGATTCTGCAATGATCGCTGAATCACAGGCAATATCCAGCCTGTCCCTGATCCGATTGATCACGGCCCCCGCAAAAAGGACATCCTCCATGTTAACCCTGTTTTTCCAGGCGGCACAAGCGATGACCACATGACGGTTCCCGGATACCAGATAATCGCAGACTGCAGTCAGGTTGGGGAAACTGCCGGTGATGATATCCGCAGCATTCCTGGCCATATGCAGCAGCCGGGTGCCGTTGGTGGTGGTCAGCACCAGGGACTTGCCGGCAATGGCCTCCCGGGAGTATTCAAAAGGGGAATTACCCCGCTGCAATCCCGGTACGATCTTGCCATCCCTTTCCCCGGCTGTAAGGGCATTCAGCTCCAGGCCCAGGGAAATGCATTTTTCCACGGTATCCACCGGGATTACCCGGGCCGCACCATTATACAGGGCGGTACAAATGGTCGATGTGGCCCTGAGCACATCCACGATCACCACCGTGGCTCCGCTCAGGTCGTATAAATGCAGCAGGGCAGGAGAAAGACAGACTTCCAGTTTTGGTTTACGGTTCATTTCGTGTGCCATATGGTCAACCCAGTATGATGCTCCAGCGGCTGCCTTCCGCGTATGATTTTATCAGGAGGTTGCGGCGGATAATCAGTCCGCGGAGGTAACCGGTGAGATAGATGTTGTTCAGCCATTCCCCCAGCCGGCCATATGGAGTTACGAAACGCATGACATCTATCATAATGGTGCCGTTGGATATGGTCTTGAAAAAATGCTCATGCTGCATGCTTTTAAAATCTCCCCTGATCATTTCATCCCGGAAATAAAAAGGCCTGTTCATGGAACTTATCCTGATCATGAGCACCCTTTCCTTACGCAGATGCCGCGCCTTCCAGGTGACCGTATCATCCAGGTCCAGCAGCCCGAATACTTTTCCTGCGACTGCCTTTTCCCCCTGTTCCGCCATAGAATCCTGATGTACCCGCACACTCCTGCTCAGGTCAAACACCCGCTCTGCAGGGGCATGGATCATAGTAGTCAGGCTGATCTCCGGCATCTGGAAACAGTTTACCGGCGGTTTAAAAAATACTGCCGGGCAATCGGTTGGGTCTTCACCGGACAAAAGGAATTTTCACCACCCGGGCTTCCATTTTCCGGTCCCGGATACCCACAAAGAGTTCAGTACCGGGTACGGCAAGTTCAGCGTTCACATAACCCAGCCCGATGGCCCGCTGCAGGACCGGGGACTGGGTTCCGGAAGTAACCCTGCCGGCAGGGTTGCCGGCAGGGTCGGTTAACGGATAACCTTTTCGGGGTATTCCCCTGGCCAGCACTTCAAATCCCACCAGTTTCTGCTTGACCCCCCGTTCTTTCAGCGAGCACAGTATTGGGGAGGCGGTGAACGGCTTCGTGAATTTCGTGATCCAGCCCAGACCAGCTTCCAGGGGAGTCGTGAGGTCATCTATATCATTGCCATACAGACAAAAACCCATTTCCAGCCGCAGGGTATCCCTGGCCCCAAGGCCAGCCGGTTTAAGTCCAAAGGGAACCCCAGCTTCCAAAATGCTGTCCCATATCTTTGCGGCATTACCCTCTTTGTCCTCGAAATAAATCTCCACACCCCCTGCACCGGTATATCCGGTGGCGCTGATCAGCACATTATCCACTCCGGCCAGTTGTCCGCGGACAAAAGTGTAATATTTCAGGGAGGGGAGGTCAACTGGAGTTAGGGATTGCAAAACGCGAATGGCCAGGGGGCCTTGTATGGCCAGCAGGCAGGTTTTGGCAGAGATATTATGCAGTTCCACCTGGCTTGTATTATGGAAGTTGATCCAGTTCCAGTCCTTGTCGATATTTCCTGCGTTGACCACAAGCAGGTAAGCCTTGTTTTTTTCGAGGCAATACACCAGCAGGTCATCAATGATACCTCCCTGTTCATTGGTCATGCAACTATACTGGGCCATACCTCCAAAAAGCCGCGAAGCATCGTTGGTAGTCAGCTGCTGGATCAGGTCCAGGGCATGTTCCCCTTTCAGGATAAACTCCCCCATATGGCTGACATCAAAGATGCCTGCTGTATGACGGACGGCAAGATGTTCTTCGTTGATTCCAGTATAGGAGACCGGCATCAGGAATCCGGCAAAATCAGTCATTTTAGCACCCAGGGCAATATGGCGGTCTGTAAGGGGTGTTTGCTTCATATCCGGTTGGAAAGCGGGTTGTAAATCAGGGATTGAAGCAAAAATAGGATATATTTTTGGAGGCATTTCCGGAATTTGGTGCAATAATTGCGAGTTCCGGCGTTGAACTGAACTATACCGATCCTGTATGCGGCTGGCCCTAATGTTTTCTCTTTTCCTGTTACCTGTCCTGGGAATGGGACAGAAACGGACAAACCGGAAAATATTAGCCGACATGAAGCGGGAAATAACTTATCTATCGGCACCAAAGCTGGATAACACCTGTATCGGATCACCCGGGCAAGGGGAGGTATCCGCTTGGCTGGCCGGGCAGTTCCATAATGCAGGTTTACTACCCGGGAACCTTAAGGATAATTACCTGCAGGTATTTTCCATCGATGAAGGCAAAATGGCCGGATCCGGCTGCAGGTTGAATCTGAATGGAGTGAACCTCACCGGGGACACCAGTTTTTTCCCCCTACCCTATAGTGCAAGTATGCGGTTAAAGGGCAACCCCCTGGTCAGCGTTCAGGAACAGGGCAGTCCCTGGATCATGTCCGTTTCCGACCTGCTGGGCAGGAAACAGGCCAATCCAGGGTATGATATATCGGATGCTTTGTATGACCGTGCAAGGCAGGCTGCTGCTGATGGGGCCACAGCGGTGATATTTTATTCCGCAAATGCAGGCGACGACAGGAACCTTGGATTTGACCCCAATGACCATCATACCCCACTATCTATCCCCATTGTCTATGTGCGTAGCCAGGCTGCCCAGAAATCATTCGGGGATGATTCCGGTTCAGTCTCCCTGGATATGGCCGTTTCCATTGATGAAAAAAAGGAGAATGGATTTAATGTGGAAGGGGATATCAACAACCATGCAGAAAATACGGTCATTATCGCTGCAAATTATGATCACGCCGGGCATGAAAATAATAATGATCAGGGGTTGACTGTCCTGCTCGAACTGGCCAGGATGCTGAAAGCGGGGCCTGACACCCGGAATAATTACCTTTTCCTGGCTTTCACTGGTAAGGGGGAGGGAATGACCGGTGCTGACCATTATCTGGCGCAACCCGGAATTGACCAGAAGCGGCTGAACTTTGCCGTGGACCTTGACCTGCATGATGGGGCCCTTAATACTGCCGGGATGGTCATCAGCGGAACAGAAAGTTCACCTGCATGGCCGGAGATATTTTCCAGGTTAAAATATCCCGGACTGGTTTGGAACGGTCCGGGAACGGATACAGCAAGTCCCTTGAGGCTGGTAATCAGCCGCCTGCAAATACCAGTCATTTCTTTTTCGACCCGGTTAGTCAAACCGGGAGGTGAAAAACCAAATAATGCGGATAAGGACTGGTTAAAGCAACTCAGGGTCATTTATACCGCAATATCAGATGCTGCCAGCCGGGGGAAACTGGTTTATTCCTCTCCTGCTCAATGATGGGCTTCCCTTACCTTCAGCAAGACCACCCCATGGGATGGGATATTGGCGCTGTAAACCTGATTGAACGTGCCCAGATTTTGCTGACGCCAGAGATCCCTCACGGTAATTAACCCGCCCATATGAAGATCTGATGCCCTGAGGCTACCTTTTGCCATCGACGGCCCGAGATTGAATATTCCCACAGCTTCACTGCCATCAGCCAGGGGTTTCGCCCAGACCTGGATATTTCCATTCCGGTATACTGGCATAGCTTCCTTACCCAGGGGATCCTGATCCACTGCCAGAACCTCATCATTGCTCAGCAGGTTCAGCGTGAAGGCATCCAGGCGGCTCATATCGCAACCGATGAGCAGGGGAGCGGACAGCAGGCACCAAAGGCTGATATGTGTATATTGTTCATCCGGGGTGAGATGGGAGTTATGCAGGGTAGGTCCCCATCCAACTCTTCCCACCACCAGCATATCCGGATCATTCCAGTTACCGGGTTTGGCAAAGGGAGCGCATTTATCCTGACGGAAACCGATGGAGGACATTCTTGCCCAGGTATCATTGATATCTCCGGTTGTCCTCCAGGAGTTGCCTCCTATTTCACCTCCCCATTTCCAGACATCCCCCATCCCGTACTGGCAAAGACTGAACAGGATATCGCGATGGACATGGTCCAGGGCATCCCGCATGACCTGGTAAGGCTTTTGCATTTCAGCCAGGTCCGGATGCGGATAGATCTGCCCATAGGAACACCAATCGTATTTCAGGTAATCAATCCCCCAGCCGGCATAGGTTTCCGCATCTTGCTGTTCATGCTGGTAACTTCCCGTAAATCCACCGCAGGTTTTTGGTCCTGGGGAGGAATAGATACCCATCTTCAGGCCAGCCCGGTGGATAAAGGTTGCCAGGGCCTTCATATCCGGGAATTTCGCATTCGGAAGGATCCTTCCCCCTGAGTCCCTGCCCTTCTCCCAGCCATCATCAATATTGATATAGGTCCAGCCATGATTGATGAGGCCTTTTTTCACCATGGCATCGGCGGATGCCCTGACCTTGGCATCGCTGACACTGAGACCCCAGCAGTTCCAACTGTTCCATCCCATCGCCGGGGTAAGGGCGATCTGATTCCCGACGACCAGCTGAAGGGTTTCACTGTCGTTGCCCATTTTGTTGTGGGCAATGATGCGCAGCCAATAAGTCCCCTTTTTATCCAGGGTTCCGCTGAGAATTCCTGTAACAGTATTCAGATGCAATCCTGCTGGCAAATGAAGGGCATGATAAGCCATTGGGCTGACCCCGGTTACCGGAATTTTGAACAACAGTGGATTACCGGGCCGAAGACCTACGATGCTAGCTCCGTTGATCCTTGGTTTTGCCGAAGGCCGGGGAGTAAGAATATAGGGGATGATTTCAGAGGCAGTGATGGATTTTCCGGTACGTTTTTCCTTAAAATTATACATTGCCTGGTAGGATTGGGATTCCGGCAAGGTTACCGTGTAAGTATAATTAAAAGGATGTGCGCCGGAAAAAAGGACCGGTATTGTCCGGGACCAGACTTCCTGATTATTCAACGGATTGGTCACCCGGACCTGCAAGGTTCCCGAAAGGGTAATTCCCCTGGCGGTGCATTCCAGGATCAGGTGCTTTTTTACAGTGCGCCTTCCAGGGAAGGAAAATGGGTCATCCTGATAATCGATATGTACAATATCGGGGAGCCCCAAAGGGTTGATATCATATTTGCCGGTCCACATTCCTCCGTTTCCACCATGGTCAAATACCCGGACAGCAATGACATTTTCCCCGTCCCAATGAATGGCCCGGTCATTCGATGGCAGGATATATATCCGCTCTGCATTATATTGACCCTGCATGATATCCTGAGTGAGACCGGCATTCTGACCGATCAGTCTGCCATTAAGAAAGGTTTGATCCCCATCATCAATTTCGCCAATGTCAATTTTCAGGCCCGCCTTCAGAAAGGAGGTTACTTTCATAGAGGAGGGGATCATGACATGGATACGATACCAGCCGAAACCGTCATAACCAGGATAGCCTTCCTGCTCCCAGGGCTTACCCACTCCGATCCCCTTCCAGCCACTGTCATCAAAGGAAGAATCAGCCCAGGTAAAATTATCCCCGGTACGGAACTTCCATCCCCGGTCCAGGCTGATCGTGTTTTGGGCAGTAACCAGGGGAAAGCTGGACAGAAATACGATGGAGCTTAACAAGATGAATTTCATGTGTTTTGGTTTGAATGAATCAACAAAATAAAAAAAAAACTGATAATGCTGTCCCCGGATATTGTTTTTGGCTAAGCATGGTCACCCCATTAAGTTACGCCATTGAGTCGATTTGGATCTGCAGATCCGGATAAAAGGAAAATGTTGGACGGGGTCAACTAAAATAGGTTTTTGGCTTTCCACAGGGGATAAAGTACCGGCAGACCCAACTGATTTTTGTATATTTTGCAGTTAAAGACATCGCATGAATAGTTTGTTCAACACCCGTGACACTACCGGGATTCTTCAGCGGATCAATGAAATTAAGCCGGAAACTCAAGGGAAATGGGGTAGGATGGATGCAGCTCAGATGCTTGCCCACTGTGCCATTTATATGGAAGCAGCCACTGGAAAGAGTATAACGCATCGCATGCTTATTGGCCGCTTGCTGGGTAGGATATTGAGGCCTAAGTTTTCCAGTGACAAACCATTCAGGCATGGAAGTCCCACAGCTAATGATTTCAAAGTAACGGGCCAGCGGGACTTCAACTCCGAAAAAGAAAAGCTAACCAGGCTGATTGTCGAATTCGCTGAAAAGGGGCCAGCTGGTGTGACAACACGCCCACATCCCTTTTTTGGAAGACTCAAGGCAGATGAATGGGGTGAGGGTTCGTATAAGCATATCGACCATCACCTGAAGCAATTCGGGATTTGAGTCTGATTCTTCTGCTTTCAAATAAAGCATCAGCTATTGAAAAGGAATCTCGCGAAGACACCGGGAAAGATGGTGCGAAGCGCATACACAATTCAAGAAGTATGTATCCAAGGCGTGGCTTTGGGGTTCCCGTGACCAGAAAATTCCTTTTTCCTTAGACCATTGTGAACAGACCAATGGCGCTGATGGTCTGTTGGTGTTCCCATAGCCATTTCTCAGATACAGTCAGGAATTATACCCTTATACACGTACCCTTTCGCTTTTCTTTTTAGCCAATAACAAACATAATTTTGAGAGGGAATGAGTTTTTCCTGCTTGTTTCCAAATAATATCTTTTCCCGATATCCCAGGTATGGGTTCCTTGAGTTTATGTTATTAATAAAAAATATCCCACGCTTTTACAGCGTGGGATAACGGACAACCGGAAGAAAGGACAAAATAACTTACAGCAGTTCTGCAATCTTAGCCTTGATACGGGTTTCCACTTCAGCGGAAAGCTCAGGATTGTCAATCAGCAGTTGCTTGACGGCATCCCTGCCCTGGCCAAGTTTGTTATTTTCATAGCTGAACCAGGATCCGCTTTTCTGAAGCACCCCATAATCCACACCCATATCCACGATTTCCCCGGTCTTGGATATCCCTTCCCCGAAAATGATATCAAATTCGGCCTGGCGGAAAGGCGGGGCTACCTTGTTCTTGACTACTTTTACCCTGACCCGGTTTCCGATTGCGGAATCCCCGTCCTTGATCTGGTTCATCCTTCGGATATCCAGGCGGATAGATGAATAAAATTTAAGGGCATTGCCCCCAGTGGTCGTTTCAGGGTTACCGAACATCACCCCGATCTTTTCCCGGAGCTGGTTGATAAAGATGCAGCAGCAGTTGGTTTTGGAAATAGTAGCAGTCAGTTTTCTGAGTGCCTGGGACATCAGCCTTGCCTGTAGTCCCATCTTACTTTCCCCCATCTCACCTTCCAGTTCAGCCTTGGGGACCAGGGCAGCCACTGAATCAATGACCACCACATCCACCGCTCCGGACAGGATCAGCCGGTCGGCAATCTCCAGGGCTTGTTCCCCATAGTCCGGCTGAGATACCAGCAGACTGTCCACATCCACCCCGAGTTTTTTGGCATAAGTGTTATCAAAAGCATGTTCGGCGTCAATGATGGCACAGATGCCCCCTTTCTTCTGCGCCTCTGCAATGGCATGAATGGCGACCGTTGTTTTACCTGAGGATTCCGGACCATAGATCTCCACGATCCTCCCTTTGGGAAATCCTCCGATACCCAGTGCCAGATCAAGACCCAGGGAACCGGTGGAGATCACTTCCATTTCCTGTTCTGCTTTTTCACCCAGCATCATCACTGATCCTTTGCCAAAGTCCTTGTCGATCTTGTCCATGGTAAGTTTCAGAGCCTTCAGTTTTTCCGCATTTGCGCTTGACATAATAGTTGATTTTAAGCTTTAAATTTAAACCAATTCCAGTCAGGTTATTCTGCCCGGTGCCAAAATATTTAGCAAAAATATCAATTTTTTACTAAATATTATAGTAATTCCGGATTTTTATTTTGATCAGATACTGCTCATTGCAGGCAAAGAAAGCATTCCTATACGCAGGGTACCTGCGCAGCAGAAAAAAATCAGAAGAACAACACCGCCATCAATTGGGCAATCAGGCCGATCAGTAACCCCAGGTAGATTTCTCTGGCCCGGTGAGCGGAAAGGATCAATCGGGCAGTGGCTACCAGGCCTGTCAGACAGATCGCTGCTATGAGGGCAACCGACACATTGAAGTAAGGGTCATTGACCAGGTGGATCATGACCCCCAATACAGCACCCATTCCAAGGGCATGCAAACTCACTTTCAAAGCGATATTTGCCAGAAAGGCCAGGATAACTGAAATGAAATTTCCCAGCAGGAATACGCATAGCAAGGCAGGGAACTGTTCGTGGTCGGCGGAATGGTAGGTGGATACCCTGAACAGCCAATAATAAAAGATCATCGTAGCTGCATACGGG
The DNA here is from genome assembly GCA_035533815.1 of Chitinophagaceae bacterium. Taxonomy (GTDB): domain Bacteria; phylum Bacteroidota; class Bacteroidia; order Chitinophagales; family Chitinophagaceae; genus JANWKA01. Next base: position 38,949 of record DATLTB010000103.1, on the reverse strand, counting down.
ATGATACGATCTTTTTGTGTTTTAAGCTGGACTGATCCGATGAAACCCAGGGGTTTGCAAAGCAGCACGACTGCCAGGGGAAGGATAATGGTATTTTCAATGACAGGCAGCAGGATTGCCCATTTGGCCCTTCCACTGAAGTCAGCAAACTGAATAGGTTGGGAACCCATCAGGAAAAAGGTTGCATATAAGGGGATAAACAGGGGATGGAGCAATACCGAAATGAAGTTGGCCATAACCCGCATAAAGGCGGGAAAGGGGGTTATGGTATTTTCTATATTCCGTTCAGGGGGTCCTTCCATGTTCGATCATTATCCCGGTCAGAGCTCCTTTCTCAGCCGGGCTACGGGGATGTTGAGTTGTTCCCGGTATTTGGCAACGGTCCGGCGGGCAATATTATATCCCTTATCCTTTAGGAGTTGGGTGAGGTGTTCATCACTCAGCGGCTTATGCTTGTTTTCCACTTCGATCAGGTCCATCAGGATTTTTTTCACCTCCCGGGTGGAAACTTCCTCCCCGCTGTCCGTGGAAAGTGATTCCGAGAAAAAGTATTTTAGCTTATAGGTGCCGAATTCGGTCTGTACATATTTGCTGTTCGCCACCCGGGAAACTGTGGAAATATCCAGGTTAGTCCGGTCTGCAATATCTTTCAGGATCATGGGTTTCATGGTGGTTTCATCTCCGGTCAGGAAAAAGTCTTCCTGGTACCTCAGGATGGTACCCATGGTGCTGAGCAAGGTATGCTGCCGTTGCTTGATGGCATCAATGAACCATTTTGCAGCATCTATTTTCTGTTTAATGAACAAAACAGCTTCTTTCTGCCGCTTGTCCTTTTTGTCTCCGCGGTCATAGTTTTTAAGCATTTCCCGGTAACCTTCGGAAATACGGAGATCGGGAGCGTTCTTGGCATTCAGGGTCAGTTCCAGGTTGCCGGTGTTATTGATCACGAAAAAATCGGGGACAATATATCCGTCTGTTTTGTTACCGGAAGAATAGTTTCCCCCTGGCTTGGGGTTCAACCTGATAATCTGGCCAATGGCCTCCCGGATATCTGCATCGCTCAAACCCAGGCCTTTTTGGATCTTTTCGTAATGTTTTTTGATGAATTCTTCGAAGTAATTCTCCAGGATATTAAGGGCCATGGCAGCGGCCCTGTCCTCATTCTGGAGACGACGTAGCTGAATCAGCAAACATTCCCTGAGGTCGGAACAACAGATGCCAGGAGGATCAAATTCCTGGATCTTCCTGATGATCGACCTGACTTCCTCTTCCGTTGCACTGATATTCTGGGAAAAGGATAAATCGTCTACTATGGCGCTAACAGCCCTGCGGAGATAACCATCATCATCTATGCTGCCGATAACCTGAACAGCTATTTTACGTTCCCGCTCATCCAGGTCCAGCATGATGAGCTGGTCATTGAGATAATCATGGAAGGTGGTTTCAACCCGGACCGGGATAACCCTGCTTTCCTCCATTTCCGGGTAATTGTCATCCCTCAGCTTATATTCCGCTATTTCATCCCCTTCATTGACATAATCGGAGATATCAATCTTGTCAAAATCATTTTCGGAGGTTTCGGCCTCCGGTACTTCTTCCGGTGGACTGTCTTCAAATTCTTCAGTTTCCAGGACCGGATCGTCATCATGCTGTTCTTCCCCGAATTCCAGGGCAGGATTTTCTTCCATTTCCTCCTTAAGGCGTTCTTCCAGATTGGCGGTAGGTACCTGCAACAGCTTCATAAGTTGAATCTGCTGCGGGGACAGCTTTTGCAATAATTTCTGTTGCTGGGTCTGCCTTAGCATATGCGTTAATCGGGGACAAAAATAACAACAATCCAGCTAAAGAAACTTTTACCCTGAATTGCAGGGGGGAGGAACCCTCAGGAGTCTGTCCCAGGCCGGTCGTCAGGGAGTAGCCGGAAGGTCATCCTGTGGAAAGGGGTGATTCCATGTTGCCTGATGGCATTCCGGTGCTTTAGGGTAGGATAGCCTTTGTTTTCATTCCAGTAATAGCAGGGAAATTTATCATGCAAATCCATCATGAATTCATCCCGGTAAGTTTTGGCCAGTACGGAAGCTGCGGCAATCGAAGCATAAAGTTCATCTCCACGGACAATGCATTCATGGGGGATTTTCGGGTAGGGAGTGAACCGGTTGCCGTCCACAAGCAGCAGTCCGGGACGGGTGGCCAGGCATGAAACGGCCATATGCATGGCCCGAAGGGAAGCTTTCAGGATATTGATCCGGTCAATGACTTGGTTGTCCACGGCTGCTATGGCGAAGCAAATGGCTTCTTTTTCAATAACCTTCCTCAGGGCATACCGGTCTTCAGGGGTCATTTGTTTGGAATCATTGAGCAGCGGATGCCCGAAATCCTTGGCAAGGATCACCGCAGCTGCAAAAACCGGACCTGCAAGGCAACCCCGGCCAGCTTCATCGCAACCGGCTTCGGTAAGCTGGGTCTGGAAAAAGGGCATCAGCACATCAGTAATTTATCATTAAGCCTTGTCCTGTCAAATTTAAACCTGGTTGACCGGATTTTCCAAAGCTCCTGGCAGTTACTTTTGCACATGTATGGAAGATCAGCAGGTATCCCGCAGGACAAAACCGGTGGCCATTTGGTTACTGACAGGGGTTGCCATGATTATGGTACAGGTGGTGCTGGGGGGGATAACCCGGTTGACTGGATCAGGGTTATCCATTACCCAATGGGATCCCATCATAGGGATAATACCCCCCCTCAACCACCATGACTGGATGGTGGCTTTCCAAAGTTACCGGCTTACTCCGCAGTTCCGGTTGCATAACCCGGATTATACCCTGGGGGAATTCAAGGCCATTTTCTTTTGGGAATATCTGCACCGGCTCTGGGCCCGTCTGATAGGGGTTGTGTTCATCGTACCATTCATTATTTTTCTGGTGACAAAAAGGTTCAACAGGGCCATGGCCCGGCCGATGGTTCTATTGTTTATACTGGGGGGGCTTCAGGGACTTATCGGATGGATCATGGTAGAAAGTGGACTGGCCGGGGAAAACATCCGCGTTAGCCATATCCGCCTGGCAGCGCATTTTTTTATGGCAATGGTCCTGCTTGGGTATACTTTCTGGTTTGCCCTTAAATTAATTGTAAACGGCAAACACCGGGTATACTCACCTTCCCTGAGATGGTTGACAGGTACCATTCTGGGATTACTATGTCTCCAACTCATTTACGGAGCTTTCATGGCCGGATTGCATGCAGCCTTGTATGCTCCGACCTGGCCGTCTATCAATGGTGCTGCAATTCCGGCCCACCTGTTCCGCAATGCCAAAGCCTGGATCAGTGACCCACTCACTGTGCAGTTCATTCACCGGGGGCTGGCTTACCTGATCACCCTGCTGGTAATCTCCTGGACAATGCTTTCCCGGAGGGCCTGGTCACCTGAACTTTCCCGGACAAGATGGCTCCCCCTGATTATGGTAATCATTCAGGTACTGCTTGGAATTGCTACGGTCAGCTTAAGCAAAGTCAGGATTCCTGTACTGCTGGCTCTATCTCACCAGACAGTGGCCATGCTATTGCTGACTGTGATGATATACATGTTTTACCTGGCCAGCGCCGCACCGCCTAAATCAACTGCTTTTTGAATTTTTATCTGTAAATTAGTTTGCTGATGAAAACTTTCCTGTATAGGGCATACCATTTTTTCCCCATCCAGCTTTTGCTACTGCACTTTCGCAAATACCAGATCCTGCTGGTTTTCTGGCTTATCCTGTTCAGTACGGTAGCCGGAGGGTTCGCCAAAGTCTTCGGAGCCGTATCCCTCTTCCTTGCCCCGGAATACCTGGGGAGGGTCAGCTTTTCAAGCACTTTAATCCTGGGTTTTGCCACTGGTGTCTTTGTCATGTCCTGGCATATCACCACATTTATCCTGCATAGCAAGCGATTCAAGTTCCTGGCAACGACCACGCAGCCTTTTTTCAAATATTGCCTGAATAATTCCATCATTCCCCTGGCCTTCCTGATTTTCCTGCTTTTCCGGGAAATCTGGTATCAGAAATATAACGAGTTAAGCGATGCTACGACAATCCTGTTGCTGATCGAAGGGTTCCTCCTTGGATTCTTGTTCTGCATATTCATCTCCTTTTTTTATTTCTTCAATGCTGACCGAACCATCCTCAGGGACATGCAACGCAAGATGGGCGGAACAAAAAAGATCCTGTATCAGATCATGACCAAGGAAGCCCAGGTGGACGAAGATGCGTTGCCGGTGGACCGGTATTTCAATTCAGTGACTTCGGTGAAAAAAGCCCGGAATGTAGACCATTACAATAAGTTTTTCCTTGATTCCATATTTAAAAAACATCATTTTGCCACTTTCATCACCATTGGTGCCGCATTTGTCCTGATCATCATTATGGGATACCTCACCCAATACGAGGTTTTCAGGATTCCCGCTGCAGCCAGTGTACTGGCTTTTTTTTCTGTGCTGATTGCCTTTTCCGGAGCCTTTGTCTATATGTTCCGCAGCTGGGCCATACTGATCATTGCCCTCCTGGTGCTGCTGCTCAACTGGTTACTCGCCAATGGGATCATCGATACCCGCAGCAGGGCTTACGGACTTAATTACCTGAATGTGACCCAGCGACCGGTGTATAGCTTTAACCATTTCAACCAGATATTCAATAAAAAACAGTTCAGGTCCGATAAACGCAATACGGAAAAGATTCTGGACAGATGGAAAGACCGGGTGGCACCGGAAGGCAACAAACCTAAACTGATTGTCATCAATGTCAGTGGGGGCGGAAGCCGTTCTGCCACCTGGACCATGAACGTGCTTCAACGGGCAGACAGCCTGCTTCATGGTCAGTTGATGACCCATACGGTATTGATTACGGGAGCTTCGGGGGGAATGGTAGGAGCAACCTACTTCCGCGAACTGTATTTGGAAAAACTGGAGGGAAAACCAATTGACCTGTACAACGGCCAATATACCACCAATGTTTCCAAGGACCTGCTCAATGCCATTTTTTCTTCTTTTGCCATAAATGATTTCTTTACTCCATTCCTGCATTTTAAGATAGGTCAAAATAAGTATCCGATAGACAGGGGATATGCCTTTGAACAGCAACTGGAAAACAACCTGGGAGGGGTCCTGAACAAGACTATCGGGGATTATGCCGCACCAGAAACGGAGGCCCTGATCCCGATGCTTATATTTAATTCCACCATAACGGAGGATGGTCGCCGGATGATCATCTCTCCCGAGCCTGTTAGCTACCTGACCTTTCCTGAGTACAAATACCCCAACCGCAGTGTCCGGGATATTGATGGAATTGATTTCTGTCGGTTTTTTAAAAATCAGGACCCCCTGGATTTAAGGGTCACCACTGCTATCCGGATGTCAGCCACCTTTCCCTATGTGTTACCCAATGTCTATCTCCCTTCCAATCCCACAATTGACGTGATGGATGCAGGGCTGAGGGATAATTATGGTCAGGAAACAAGTCTGCGATTCCTGCATGTGTTTTCCCGCTGGATCAATGAAAATACCAGCGGCGTGCTGTTCATCCAGATCCGGGATACTAAAAAGGATGAGATCATGCCCATTGAGAAACAAACGGATCTGGATAATATTGTGCTTGACCCGCTGTTTACCATACAGCAAAACTGGACTGCGATGCAGGATTTTAATCAGGATGATCTTTATGCTTACGCGGAGGAATTCCTTCATGTCAGGATGGACCGGATCATTTTCCAGTATGTACCGGAAGGAAGTGACCAAACCGCAGCGCTGAACTGGCATCTGACCAGCCGGGAAAAAGCGGATATTGCCGCCGCCTTGTATAATCCAACTAACCGGAGCTCTATGCGGTTCCTGCTTCATTCCATGAGGTAAAAGCAGGACGGATTCTTGTTTTAGGCCTATTTTCAGTACCTTTGCGGGCTTTTTGATGCGATCCGGATAACCGGATTATGTAGTCATCAGAGCCAGAATTATGAATATCCGTAACATAGCCATTATCGCCCATGTGGATCATGGCAAGACCACCCTGGTGGACAAGATTCTATACCAGACCCATATTTTCCGGGATAACCAGGATAAGGGGGAATTGATCATGGACAGCAATGACCTGGAAAAGGAACGGGGGATCACCATCTTTTCCAAGAATGTGAGCGTGGTATACAAAGACACCAAGATCAATGTTATCGATACTCCGGGGCATGCTGATTTCGGTGGTGAAGTGGAGCGGGTGCTGAAAATGGCCGATGGGGTGTTGCTGCTGGTGGATGCCTTTGAGGGCCCCATGCCGCAAACCCGGTTTGTCCTGCAGAAAGCCCTCCAACTTAACCTGCATCCCATTGTGGTGATCAATAAGATAGACAAGCCAAATTGCCGACCTGATGAAGTGCATGATGCAATCTTTGAGCTTTTCTTTCACCTGGATGCGACTGAAGAACAGCTGAATTTTCCCACCATTTATGGTTCTTCCAAACAGGGATGGATGAATACCAGCCCGACCCCATTCCAGGATATCACTCCGCTGCTGGATTGTATCCTGGAGCATGTGCCGCCGCCAAGCGCAGAAGAAGGAACCCTGCAAATGCAGATCACTTCCCTGGATTATTCCAATTTCCTGGGTAGGATAGCGATTGGTAAAATTGCCCGGGGAAATATCAGTGAAAACCAACCGGTATCCCTGGTGAGGGGAGATGGCAGCTTGCTAAAATCAAGAATTAAGGAACTTTATACTTTCGAAGGGCTGGGTAAAAAGAAGATCAGCAGGGTGGATGCTGGGGATATCTGCGCGATAGTCGGACTGGAAGAGTTCACTATCGGGGATACCGTGGCAGATTTTGATCATCCGGAAGGCCTTCCGGTCATCTCGGTTGATGAACCCACCATGAGCATGCTTTTCAGCATAAACACCTCCCCATTCTTCGGCAAGGCAGGAAAATTCGTTACTTCCCGGCATTTACGGGACCGGCTGATGAAGGAAATTGAAAAGAACCTGGCCCTGCGGGTGGAGGATACGGGGAATTCAGATAGTTTTCTGGTATTCGGCAGAGGGATCCTGCATCTTTCCATCCTGATTGAGACCATGCGGCGGGAAGGCTATGAACTGCAGGTGGGACAACCGCAGGTGATCGTCAAGGAAATCCATGGAAAAAGATGCGAACCATTCGAAGTGCTGGTGGTAGATGTTCCCCAGCCGTTCAGTGGCAAGGTGATTGACCTGGTCACCCAGCGCAAGGGAGAATTGCAGGTTATGGATACCAAGGGTGATATGCAGCACCTGGAGTTCCAGATTCCTTCCCGGGGGCTGATCGGACTGCGTAGCAATATGCTCACGGCAACAGCCGGAGAGGCGGTCATGGCTCATCGGTTTGAGGATTTTTTACCCTGGAAGGGAACGATCCCCGGCAGGATTAACGGGGTATTGGTATCCCAGGAGACTGGAAATGCTACCGCATATTCCATTGACAAGTTGCAGGACAGGGGCGCTTTCTTCATTGATCCGGGAGAAGAAATTTATGGTGGCCAGATCATCGGTGAACATATCCGTCCCGGAGATTTGGTGATCAACGTGGTCAGGGGGAAGAAACTGACCAATATGCGCGCTTCCGGAAGCGATGATAATGCCAAGATCACACCCAAAACACAATTTTCCCTGGAAGAATGCATGGAATATATCCAGCAGGACGAAAGCATAGAGATCACACCCAAGGCCATCCGCATGCGAAAGAACCTGCTTGATGAAGAAGATCGGAAAAAAATACAAAAGCAACAAAAAGCTGAAGCTGCAGCTTAAAGGGAAGCTGTTATTCCAATTGTGCAATTTGTGGTGTACTCCTGCCTGAAATAATATTTACACAAACTCCGCATTGGGATAATTTAATCTCCTGTTTCTCCTTCTGCAGTTGGATAATGTATACCGCATTGAAGACGGATTATATCCATTACCCTGGAAGTATTCAGGGTAAAAGCATGGGGAAGCAGCGGACTTTCGGTCAAACCCTGGCGGAGGCAATCCATTACTTCCCGGATCTGGTATTCAAAACCATTATAATCCATCATGCATGGGATGGTTTGGGGAGGATCATCTGTTCGCTGCACGCTAAGAGAAGTTGCCCGGTACCAGTGGCCCGGGAGATGGATGATTCCTTCTTCGCCGGCTATTTCCGCAGAAATGGAAGAATGAAAGCTGAACCCTGAGATCATTTGTCCTGATCTTCCATCGCTGAATTGCATAATGGCCTGGCAGACCTGGTCCGCTCCGGTTTCTGCAAGACTGGCTATTGCTTTTACCGTTTGGGGAACACCGAGTAAAAGCAAACAAAGGGAGATCGGATAAACTCCTACGTCCAGCAATGATCCTCCCCCCAGCCGTAAATCGTATAACCGGCTTTCTGGCCGGTATTCGGCTTTGAAGCAAAAATCCGCCCGGACATTTTTGATGGGTCCAATCTGGTTTTCTGCAATCAGCCGTTCTGCAGTCCGGATAACCGGCAAAAAACGGGTCCACATCGCTTCCATCAGGAAAACCCCGTGAAGCCGGGCAGTTTCTATCATTTTTTCGGCCTGGTAGAAGGAAAGGGCCATGGGTTTCTCACAAAGGACAGGTTTACCGCGCTGCAGACAAAGCAGGGCATGTTCAAGGTGATAACCATGGGGAGTGGCGATATAAATCACATCGATTTCCCGGTCTTCAGCCAATTTTTCATAACTGTCATAGTGCCTGCGGACACCAAACTTAGCGGAAAATGCAGCAGACCGCCCGGGGTCCCTGGAAGCCACCGCTTCCAGGGAAGCACCCTGCGTATGCAGGAGTGCATCTGCAAACTTTTCTGCGATATGACCCGGACCAAGTATTCCCCAGCGGATGGTTCTCATTTTGTGTATTCTTTTGGAAATCAATGACAAAATTATATCAGGGACCTAAAAAAGAATAATTTATGCAAATTCCCCGACAAAATCGCGCAGATACCTTGCGCAACCGCAACGGATATTCGTGTGCTTCTGTTTAGGGATTTCCACAGAGAGCCAGGGATTTGGCTGGGAAGAAATCTTCCCAAGGGATACTTTTACAAAACCTTTACATTTGATTGATGAGCAAAAACCAGGTTTACCAGCAAAATTTTGAAGCTGAAATACGTTCCCTGAACCCGGAACAGTCCGTTGCCGTAAGCACTATCGAAGGACCAGTGTTGGTAATTGCCGGCCCCGGAACGGGTAAAACCCAGATTCTGGCTGCCCGTATCGGTATGATCCTATTGAAAACAGATACCCGGGCGCAGAACATCCTATGCCTGACCTTCACCGATAACGGGCGGGTGGAAATGCGGAACAGGCTGTTCAAACTGATCGGGCCCGATGCCTACCGGGTACATATCCACACTTTTCACTCTTTCTGCAACATGGTAATCCAGGAGAACCTGTCTTATTTTGGAAAACTGGGCCTGGAACCTCTGTCAGAACTGGAAGAAATGGAATTACTTCACCGGTTGATCGATGGGATAGAAGCCGGAAATAAGCTGAAGAGATACAAAGGGGAAATATATTATGATTGGAGCAGGCTTAAGGAATTGTTCACCTTCATGAAAAAGGAAGCCTGGCCCCCGGACTATCTGTTGGGAAAGATTACTGATTATCTGGCAGAGATCCCCGAACGGCCGGAATTCCGGTATAAGAGAGGGGTAGGTAAATTTAAGGCAGGGGATCTTAACCAGCGGTTGGTGGATATCGAATTGGACAGGATGGAAACCCTGGCAGCCGGGGTCAGTCTATTTCCCAAATATGACAGGCTGATGCAGGAAGCTTCGCGGTATACTTTTGAGGATATGATCCTTTGGGTACTGAAGGCATTCCGGGAGAACGCAAACTTGCTTGCAGACTACCAGGAAAGATACCTGTATTTCCTGGTGGATGAATTTCAGGATACCAGCGGTTCCCAAAACCAGCTTCTGGACCAGCTCATTCAATACTGGGAGAAGCCCAATGTTTTTGTGGTGGGGGATGATGACCAGAGCATATTTTCATTTCAGGACGCCAACGTAGCCAATATCCGGGAATTTGCCCATAAGTTCGGAAATGATCTCTGTAAAGTAGTGCTGAAGGAGAACTATCGGTCTACACAGGCCATACTGGATGCCGCAAAAATATTGATCACCCATAATCAGGACCGGATCATCAAAGATGATCCTAACCTGACCAAGGATCTGATCGCAGCTAACCCCTTGCTTCAACACATCCGTACAAAACCCGATCTTACCGAATATCAGACCCCCCTGGCTGAAACCATGGGAGTAGCGGAACACATTGAAAACCTGATCCATGATGGGGTCTCCCCGGCAGACATAGCCATAATATACCGGAACCACAGGCAGGGGGATGAACTGGCAAACTTCCTGGGCAAGAAAAAAATAGCGCTGAATATCCGCAGAAAGCTCAATATCCTGGAACTGCCTTTCGTCAGGAAGGTCATCAGGATTATGGAATATATCAGTCTGGAATCCACTATTCCTTATAGCGGGGAAGAGTTGCTGTTTGAGATCCTGCACTATGATTTCTTCCGTATCCGCCCTGTGGAAATCGCCCGGATCAGTTCCAGGGTAAACCTGCGGCATACGGAGGATAACAGGGAAAAGCAGACTCTCCGTAAGGCAATCAGTGAACCATTCAGGACCTTGACACCCAGTTTGTTCGATCCGGCAGATGGAAATAAGATCAACCATACCGGCCTCGTCCTGGATTCCCTGGTCGGTAGAGTGAAGGATATCACCTTACAGCAATTTTTTGAAGACCTGATCAGGGAATGCGGAATACTCGGTTATATCATGCAGTCTCCGGAAAAGATCTGGTTAATGCAGGTGCTCCAGAGTCTGTTCGATTTCATCAAGGAGGAAAACGGGAAAGATCCGGAAATGGGATTAACCCGCCTGGTTAATATATTCCGGCTGATGGACAAAAACAATATCAGCGTGAATCTGGAAAAGGTGATTTCTTCGGAGGAAGGGGTCAATATGGTCACCGCACACGGATCCAAAGGTTCACAATTCGGGCATGTGTTTATCATCGGATGCAACAAATCAATCTGGGATGATGAGAATCTCCGGGGGAAGACCGGATTCAGGTTCCCTGATAACCTATACGCCAGCCATTCCCTGGCAGATTCCCTGGAAGAATCCCGCAGGCTGTTCTATGTGGCCATGACCCGGGCTAAAACCCACCTGCATTTGAGCTGGCCCACGCATAATAATAATGGCAAAGAACTGGAAAGATCCGCTTTTGTCAGTGAAGTCATGGAAAACATCCCCGAAGTCAGCAAAGCCATTGTTGATGAAACCCGGATGACTGAAAATATTGCTAGACAATTTCGGGAAGATGAACCACCGCAAATTGAATTACTGGAATCCCGGTTTATTGACCAGTTGCTTAAAAATTATTCATTAAGTGTCACACACCTGAACAATTTCCTGGATTGTCCGATTAAATTTTATTACCAGTCCCTGATTAAGGTACCTTCAGCGAAGAACGAGTCAATGACCTTTGGAAGCGCAGTCCACCATGCACTCCAACGTTTGTTTGAAAAAATGAAGGAAAGGCAGCATGTATTCCCCGCAAAGGATGAACTGATCGGTTTTTTTGCCTGGTACATGCAGATCAACCGGGAATGCTTCACCAATGAACAATTTGCCCGGAGAATGGAATATGGAAAAAAAATTCTTCCGGAATTCTACGATTTCTACCTTAAGGGATGGAATAAAACGGTGATCGTGGAAAAATCCATCAATAATATTGAAGTCAACGGGGTGCCGCTCAATGGTAAACTGGACAAACTGGAGTTTGATGGCCAGCAGGTCAATGTCGTGGATTACAAAACCGGGAAGTATGAAGAAGCCCTGAAGAGACTCCATCCTCCGGATGACAAAAATCCCCTGGGGGGCCATTACTGGAGACAGGCGGTATTTTATAAGATATTGCTGGACAATGACCATACTAATAACTGGGAAGCCATCAGTTCGGAATTTTGTTTCGTGGAACCGGTTAAAAATGAATATAAAACCGAAAAGGTATTGATCACCAGGGTGGACTTGGACATAGTTACGCGACAGATCACCGAAACCTGGGATAAGATCCGTCGCCATGAGTTTCATACGGGCTGCGGGAAAAAAGATTGCCACTGGTGCAATTTTGTCCGGGACAACCAAATGGAATTGTCCCTTAGTGAAATGGCTGCGGAAGAGGAAGAGTAAAGGAAACAACTTCATCCTTCAGGCAGGCAGATTAATGGAAAGACTTAAGTTTGCAGGACTTCTCCCATGAAAATGCGCAGACTAAGGTTCCTGTTCTATATCATCGTTGTCATTTTGCCGGTTTTCCTGGTCAGATGCGCCAATATAGTACCCCCTGACGGTGGTCCCAAGGACACCATTCCTCCGGTATTGGTTAAGGCAATACCTCCTGATTCTTCCCTTCACTTTCATTCCCGGCTGATCACCCTGAACTTCGATGAATATATCCAGTTGCAGGGCTTGACGGATCAGCTGGTCTATACCCCTACCAGCTTAAGGCAGCCGCAGATCATATCCAAATTCAGGACACTGACTATCCAGCTTAACGATACCCTCAAACCCAATACGACCTATACCCTGAACTTCGGCAATGCCATCAGGGACCTGGATGAAGGCAATCCAATCAATGATTTCCGGTATATCTTTTCTACAGGCAGCTACCTGGATTCCCTGAGCATTTCCGGGAAAGTTGACTATGCGCAAACGGGACTGCCCGACAGCAATATTGTGATCATGCTTTACCAGGATCTGTCGGATTCCGTGGTCAGCAAGCAAAAGCCCGTATATTATACCCGTTCGGATGGCAAGGGCCATTTTAAACTCGAAAATCTCCCGCATGGGGAATTCAAACTTTTTGCCCTGAAGGATCAGAGCAATGCTCTGGCTTATATAGATTCCACTGAATTCATTGCCTTTATCAATAATCCCATTCAATTGAACAGGGATACGGCAGGTGTCCACCTTTATCTGTTTGCTGAATCAAGTGCACCGGCCAAAAACTCAGGGCCTCCTAACTTATTGACCCCACCATCGGGAAGATTGGTTAAAAAGAAGCAATTGCGCTGGATAGGCGTCAATCCCAGGGTGGGTTCAGGAGGATTAGATATTACCGGGCCCCTGATCATTTCCCTGGATCAGCAGGTTAGGACTTTGGATACGTCCAAGTTACATCTACAGGAAGATACAAGCTACACGCCGGTAAGTGCTCTGGTCAGCCTGGATAGTACCGGGACCTTGGTTTCTGTCACCAAGAAATGGGATGAGGATATGCTTTATCGGCTGGTGCTTGACAGCGGGTTTGTGAAGGACAGTTCAGGGGTGTACAACAGGCAGGATACCATCGATTTCCGAACTAAGTCCTCCTCAGATTACGGATCCATCATTTTGCGTTTCAAAAACCTTGACTCCCTGAAACATTATGTCGTGCAGATTGTATCAAACAACCTGATTAAATATACAGGTCCGCTCCTGGGTAATATCTGGAGAAAGGACATGGTTGAACCCGGGACATATGAAATCCGGGTGCTGGTGGACAGAAATAATAATGGGATCTGGGACAACGGCAGATATTACGGGGGTAAAAAGCAACCTGAACATGTGATTGCCATCCCCCAGCAGATTGAAATCCGGGAAAGCTGGGAAAACAGGATGAATGTAAGTCTGTGAGAGGGCTATTTATGTCAATTTGGGAGTATTCCAAAAAACGAGAAATTCTATTTATCATTATTCAGACAGGCAGCCGGATCATAATCAGTAAACCTAAGGGATCTTGCAGGAAAATTGAATATTCAACTCTTCAATAAGTTGAAAATCATTAATCCATCTTATTCCCATATTATCACATACACTGGGAATTTTAATCCTTGATGAATTTATTGAAGTTACTTTTTTCTCTTTTGTCCCCACACAGTCTTTATTGTTCATGACATGATCAATTTGGGACAACTTTTTTAAAAGGACAGTTTTCTTTCCTACACTAACTATATGAATTAATTGAACGAAAACAGAAAGTGGTTCTCCTCCCTGTGGCAAGACCGCTGGGTTTCCGAACCAGCATTTTATGAAGTTTCCTTACCTTTCTAAATACTGCTTTGTCTCTAAAAAAAATCTAGGCGTATGTAGAGGAGATGTCACCTTAGATAAATGCTTCTTTCTATGATTTTCTAAAAGATATGTCAGAAGAAGCATATGGTTTTTTTCCCCGAGCGATTGTGGGGGAAAACAATTCCCGCTACTTTAGTCGGCCTTTGAGGGAGAGCGTTGGTCATTGGAGAATAACTTCAGGGCTGGTATGGTGGCATGAGCTCTGACAAGATCAGTTTTCGTCTTCCTAACCTTAGTGAAGCGTGAGCCATTGCTATCAGGAAGAGCATTCTTGCAGCAAAGTGATAGAGGTTTTATAAAAAATAGTTGTAAATTTGAATATGTCGATAAAAAGGAAAATAGCTCGTACAAAAGGGTCGTCTTATCTTACCAAACGAATTTTAATTAGCGCGGCAAAATCCGGCGTACGCAAGGCTGCAAAGGACACGATGGAAGTCATGGGATATATCGTTATAGCAGAAGATAGATGGATAATTAGAAAATATTCCGATGGCCGCATTGAACGCATAGAACCAATTATTGCTCCCGAAACTACCGAATTCATACTTGACTAAGGAAAAAAAACAATTGCCACTCCGTCTTCGTGTTTTCGCGGGGCCCAACGGCTCAGGAAAAAGCACTGTGATAGAACAGGTGAAAAAGTATAAATCCGGTGGCAAATACATTGATTTCGGCTTTTTCATTAATGCGGACGATATCGCCGTATCTTTGAAGGCGAAGGATTTTTCTTTTGCTCCCTACCAGATAACCACAACCAAAAAAGATTTTCTAGCAATTGCCGTTGCCTCGGGGCTCATAAATGAAAATTTTTCTAAGGCTCGCTTTGTCAAGAGCTTTATCATTAAAAAAAATAGTTTCAAATTACTATTGCCTGAAGAAAATGAAAGATTGGCACAGATAATCGCCGATTATTTACGGAAAAAACTACTAATTGCCAGGAAAAGGTTCTCTTTTGAAACGGTGTTCTCACATTCTTCAAAACTTGACATTATGCGACAGGCGGCCGAAGCCGGGTATAAGGTTTATTTGTATTATGTCTCTACAGAATCTCCAACCATTAATATATTCCGGGTAGCTGCACGGGCAGAGCAAGGTGGACATGATGTGCCTCATGAGAAAATCAAGAGCAGGTATTATCGTTCCCTCGACTTACTTTATGACGCCAGCCATTTGGTTTACCAGGCATACTATTTTGACAACTCAAAAGACGGTGAGGACTTTCGCATGTTCGCCCATTTTAGAAAAAGAAAAAGCAAAAAGAAATGGGATCCGCTTCACAAAAAGGAAATTCCTAATTGGTTTAAAACATATTATTTAAGGAAAGTATTGGAAAATGCCATTGCAAAATGAAGTAACATAGGAACGAATTGAAGGGGTCTGATAAACACAAAGTCATCAATGAAAAGTACACCGGGTTTAAATTAATGTATTTTTCATTGGTAAATATGTGGAATTTCAGATTCATAAAATGCTGGCTCGGAAACCCGGCGGTCTTGCCGCAGGGAGGAGAACCACTTCCTGTTTTCGTTCAATTAATTCATGGACTATATTTACAATAACGGTGAAATTGACCCTCCAAATAAAGCTTCGCCTACCCAGGAACAGGGCAATCATCTCCTTGAAACGATCAGGAATGCTAATGCCGCATGCTCAAACTAGAAAAAAATGTCATACAAGGTTTAAGGAAAATAGTTGGTTTTAAACCCGGTTAATATTTCTACCATTTATTTTCCTAACTATTGTTGTATATCAACACTCATTCCCCAAGAAAGGTAATTATTGCCTTAAATGGGGCCTGATTATAACGTGGGTATTCATTTAAAAAAGCAATGCAAATCGCCAATTAAATACTAACTGCCGGTAACATCCTATCTTTAGATAATGATTTTTCCTTCTTCCCTGGTTGAAAATGCCGTGAATGAATTTTCCCGCCTGCCGGGTATAGGAAAAAAAACTGCCCTGCGGCTGGTACTTCACCTGCTCAAACAGGATGAAGCCTATGTGGAACGGTTTTCCGAGACCATTCGGAAAATGAGGAGGGAAGTGAGATTTTGCAGGGAATGCCGAAATATTTCAGATGGGGAAGTGTGCAGCATATGCAGCAATCCTGCCCGCAAAAAAGAAATGATCTGCGTGGTGGAGAGTATACGGGATGTGATAGCCATTGAGAATACCCAACAGTATAATGGGATCTACCATGTGCTGGGCGGGGTGATTTCCCCGCTGGACGGCATTGGTCCGGACAATCTGAATATCCAATCCCTGACCAGCCGCGTCAATAGCCTGCATGCCACCGAAGTGATTATGGCGATCAGTCCTACGATAGAGGGAGATACCACAATTTTCTATATTTCAAAGAAACTCAAGGATTCCGGAGTCAGGATCACCACTATAGCCCGGGGAATCGCCTTTGGCGGAGAGCTGGAATATGCTGATGAAATGACGCTGGGAAGATCCCTATCCAACCGGCTCCCTTTGGAACAGTTTAATACCGGACACGCTTAATAAGGAATTCCCGCCTATTTTTAGTATCTTTGCGATCCAATCCGGGTGGATTTGTTTATTGTTCGACCCGGGATTCATTTCACGAACTGAAACTAATAAACACATGAAGACTATCGTCGAATGCGCCCTTGAGCGCATACTTATCCTTGACGGTGCCATGGGCACCATGATCCAGCAATATCATTTAAGTGAATCTGAATTCCGGGCAATAAGGTTCAGGGACCATTCTAAAGACCTTCAGGGAAACAATGATCTGCTTTCGGTCACCCGGCCGGATATCATTGAGGAAATTCACCACAAATACCTGGAGGCGGGTGCTGATATGATTGAAACCAACACGTTCTCCAGTACTTGCATTGCCCAGGCGGATTATGATCTGCAGGCCCTCGTCCCTGAAATGAACCGGGAAGCGGCCCGTATTGCTAAAAAGGCAGCTGCAGAATTTACCCGGCAGAATCCTTCCCGGCCCAGGTTTGTAGCAGGGGCCATTGGTCCGCTGAACAAGACCCTGTCCATGTCCCCGGATGTCAACAATCCCGGTTACCGGGCTGTCAGCTTCGACGCAGTAGTGGCTGCTTATTATGAACAGGTCAGCGCCCTTGCTGAAGGCGGGGTGGATGCTTTGCTGATTGAAACCATCTTTGATACCCTGAACTGCAAGGCGGCTATCTATGCCATTAAAAAGTATTTTCGGGAGACCGGCAAACCAGAACTTCCGATCATGATCTCCGGGACGATCACGGATGCTTCCGGAAGAACGCTTAGCGGACAGACACTGGAAGCTTTTTATATCTCAGTCATGCATGCCAATCCCATTTCCATCGGTCTCAACTGTGCACTCGGTGGCCGGCAGATGCGTCCGTATATAGAGGAACTTTCTCGTCTTGCTGGTTGCCTGGTCAGTTGTTATCCGAATGCAGGCCTTCCCAACGCATTCGGGGAGTATGACGAGCAACCGGAGGAAACAGCTTCTATCCTCGCAGGGTTTGCCAGGGATGGGTTCGTCAATATAGTTGGGGGCTGTTGCGGAACCACTCCGGAACATATCCGGGAAATTGCCCGGGCTGTCAACGTTATTTCTCCCCGTCAGGTACCTGTGACAGAAGAGGTAGAAGGGTAAATAAATTGAGTTTAAATAATGTCCGCTGACCAATCTATTAAGCCTTTCCTGCGCTTAAGCGGCCTGGAACCACTCGTGGTCCGGCCGGAAACCAATTTCATCAATATCGGTGAGCGGACCAATGTCACCGGTTCCCGGCAATTTGCGCGCCTGATCCGGGATGGCAACTATGAACAGGCTTTATCTGTCGCCCGCCAGCAGGTGGAAAACGGGGCCCAGATACTGGACGTGAATATGGATGATGCCCTTCTGGACGGGGAAAAAGCGATGTCCACTTTTCTGAACCTGCTGGCATCAGAACCGGATATTTCCAGGATACCGGTCATGATAGATTCCAGCAAGTTCTCCATCATAGAGGCTGGCCTGAAATGCATGCAGGGGAAATGCATTGTCAATTCCATATCGCTTAAGGAAGGGGAAGAGAAATTCGTGGAACATGCGGTTATCTGCCGAAGCTTCGGCGCCGCAGTGGTGGTGATGGCTTTCGATGAAGCCGGACAGGCAGATACCCTGGACAAGCGCGTCTCTTTTTGTCACCGGGCTTACCGGATTCTGACCGGGAAAGTCGGCTATCCTCCCCAGGAGATCATATTCGATCCTAATATTTTTGCAATAGCCACCGGGATTGATGAACATAATAACTATGCCCTGGACTTCTTTGGGGCCACCCGCAGGATCAAACAGCTGATGCCGCTTTGTAAAATCAGCGGGGGAGTAAGCAATGTATCTTTCTCTTTCCGGGGAAACGAACCCGTCCGGGAAGCTATGCATTCCGTATTTCTTTACCATGCGATCCGTGCCGGTATGGACATGGGGATTGTCAATGCCGGGATGATTCAGGTGTATGACGAGATTCCGAAAGACCTGCTGGAGCTGGTGGAGGATGTGATCCTTAACCGCAGGTCAGATGCCACTGAGCGGCTGACCCAGTTTGCGGAATCTGTGCGGTCAAAGGGGAAAAGTTTGGTAAAAGACGAATCCTGGCGTAAGGGTACCGTGGAACAACGGCTTAGCCATTCCCTGGTAAATGGTATCACCGATTATATTGAACTGGATACCGAGGAAGCCCGGAGGAAATATCCCCGTCCCCTGGAAGTGATTGAAGGCCCCCTGATGGATGGAATGAATATTGTCGGCGATCTCTTCGGAAGCGGAAAGATGTTCCTTCCACAGGTGGTGAAGAGTGCCCGGGTGATGAAAAAATCAGTAGCTGTACTGATGCCGTATATGGAACAGGAAAAAAGGGAGAGGGCAATGAAGGGAGAGACCGAAAAAGGAGCTGCCCGGATCCTGATGGCCACTGTCAAAGGAGATGTCCATGACATCGGTAAAAATATCGTTGGCGTTGTCCTGGGCTGCAATGGATATGAAGTTTTGGATCTGGGGGTTATGGTTCCGGCAGATAAAATATTACAGACAGCCCGGGATATTGGCGCCGATATCATCGGACTCAGCGGGCTGATTACCCCCAGCCTGGATGAAATGGTGCATGTAGCCAGGGAGATGACCCGTTTGGATTTTAAAGTACCCCTGCTTATCGGAGGAGCCACGACTTCCAGGACACATACCGCTGTGAGGATTGCCACTGAATATGCCCATGGGGTAGTTCATGTACTTGATGCATCCCGTAGCGTCAGCACGGTGAGTAATCTGCTTAGTCCGGACAACAGGCAGCAATTCCTGGAAAAAATCGAAGGGGAATATCATCAGCTTCGTGAAGACTTTAAAAACAAGAAATCCGTCAAATCCTACCTGTCCCTGAATGAGGCCCGAAATAATAAAATGATCATTGACTGGTCACAGTATCAACCCAGCAAACCGCGTTTTACCGGTATTCAGACATTCCGGGAGTATGATCTGGAAGAGATCTCAGGATATATTGACTGGCAGCCTTTTTTCATTGCCTGGGAAATGCATGGCAAATTTCCACAAATACTGAAGGACCCCCTGGTTGGAATGGAAGCAGTCAAACTTTATGAAGATGCCCGGGAACTCCTCCGGCAGGTAATTGCCGGTAAATGGCTGAAGGCTAACGCAGCGATCGGCATATTCCCGGCCTGGTCCGATGGCATTGATGATGTCATTGTTGAACATGGGGGAAAACAAACTACCCTGAACTTTCTCCGCCAGCAGATCAAGAAAACTGCAGGGCAACCTAATTTCTGCCTGGCTGATTTCATAGCACCGTTGAACAGTGGCAAAACAGATTATCTTGGAGCTTTTGTGGTCACTGCCGGTGAGGGCATTGAACCCTGGCTTGAAAAGTTCAGGGTTCAGCATGATGATTACAATTCAATTATGCTCAAAGCACTTGCAGACCGGCTGGCGGAAGCATTTGCCGAACTGCTTCATGAGCGGGTTCGCAGGGATTTCTGGGGCTATGCCTCTTCGGAACATCTGGCCAATGATCAGCTTATCCGGGAAGAATACATCGGCATCCGTCCGGCCCCAGGTTATCCGGCCTGCCCTGATCACACTGAAAAATGGAAACTTTTCGACCTCATTGATGCCACTGCGAATACGGGAGTAACCATGACCGATTCTTTGGCTATGTACCCCGCTTCAAGTGTCAGCGGATGGTATTTTGCCCATCCCTCTTCAAAATATTTTGGGGTGGGGAAAATTGGCAAGGACCAGATAACCAATTATGCGGCCCGCAAACAGATGTCTGTTTCAGAAGTGGAACGATGGTTGAGGCAACAACTGGAATATGAATAAGCAGGTTTTGGTGATCAACTAAGGATATCTTCAATATCCTTCAGCTCTTCTTCCGTGAAAGTTAATAATCTTAGTGCCTGAAGGCAATCCTGCAATTGCTTTGGTTTGCTTACCCCGATGAGTATGGAGGTCATCCGTTCATCTTTCAAGAGCCACGCAATGGCCATCTGTGCCAGGGACTGCCCCCTTTTTACCGCAAGTTCATTTAACCTTTTCACTTTGCCCAGTATAGCCGGGGTGACCTGTTCCCGTTGTAAGAATCCATGAGGTTTGGCAGCGCGGGAATCCTGGGGTATATCCAGGAGGTATCTGTCAGTGAGCAGACCCTGTGCCAGGGGAGAGAAAGCAATGCATCCCACTCCGTTATTGCCAAGGACATCCAGCAGGCCGCCTTCCACCCATCGTTCCAGCATGGAATACTTTGGTTGGTGGATCAGACAGGGGGTGCCCAGCTCCCGGAGAAGGGCAATAGCTTTTTCCGTCCTGTCGGCGGGATAATTGGAAATACCTGCATAGAGGGCTTTACCCTGCCGTACCAGCTGATCCAGGGCGCCCATGGTTTCTTCAAGCGGTGTGGATGGATCCGGCCTGTGGGAATAGAAGATATCGACATATTCCAGCCCCATCCGTTTCAAACTCTGGTCTAAACTGGAAATCAGGTACTTGCGTGAACCCCAGTCCCCATATGGCCCTTCCCACATGGTATAACCAGCCTTGCTGGAGATCACCAGTTCATCCCGGTAGCTTTTTAGGTCCTTGGCCAGGATGATCCCGAAATTTTCCTCCGCAGTTCCGGGAGGTGGGCCGTAATTATTGGCCAGGTCAAAATGAGTGATCCCGCTGTCAAAGGCCTGCCAAATGATCTGGCGACCCTGTTCAAAGATATCCACTCCGCCGAAGTTGTGCCAAAGGCCAAGGGAAATGGCAGGAAGTTGCAGGCCGCTGTTACCGCAACGGCGGTAGATCATTTCCCTGTATCTGGATGAAGAAGGAGTATAAGACATAATGAAAGTTGACCTGCAAAGTAAAAAATCATTTTCAGATAAATTGGTTTAACGGGGTATATTAGAGGCCCTGTTGATCCTTTTTCAGTCAGCAGGGGGGTCAATGGGTACGCTCCGCATCATTTCTTATAATGTCAACGGCCTACGTGCTGCTATCAGTAAGGGCTTTATGGATTGGTTAGCCAGTTCTTCAGCCGATATCGTATGCCTTCAGGAAATCAAGGCTGCCAGGGAAAATGTAGATGCCGCCCTTTTCAGTAAACTGGGCTATGAACAATACTGGTTTCCCTCTTCCCTGAAAAAAGGATACAGTGGTGTGGCTGTCTTCACTAAAGTCAAACCCGACAAAGTAGAATATGGGCATCGTCATACTACCAGTGATGGGGAGGGAAGGGTGATCCAGCTGAATTTTGGGGATTTCCGGTTGATCAATGCCTACTTTCCATCCGGAACCTCGGGCGATGAAAGACAACAGTTCAAATATAGCTGGCTGAAGGATTTTCAGGGTTATTTGGATAAGCTCAGAAAAACTTACCCGCGGCTGATACTCTGCGGGGATTATAATATTGCCCATAAAGAAATAGATATCCACGACCCGAAGGGGAATAAATATTCTTCCGGCTTTCTTCCGGATGAACGGGCCTGGATGGATCAGTTTTTTTCGGGTGGCTGGATGGATACTTTCAGGCAGTTTCATCCGGAACCCCAACGGTATACCTGGTGGAGCCAGCGCTTCCCCAGCGTACGGCTCCAGAATAAGGGTTGGCGGATTGATTATATCAATACCACGGAAAATCTGAAAAACAGGCTGCTGTCTGCGGAAATCATGCCGGATGTGAAGCACAGTGATCATTGTCCTGTCCAGCTGGATCTGCAGGTATGAGAGGAATACCCTGAATTTTTATCCTATGGATCATTCACCTGGGGCGGCGAAAGCCTTGCCTGGCCGGGATTACAGGGATTATGTATTGTTGGCGTGACCTGCATTGGATCATTCAGTTACCTGACGGAAGGCCTGGGTAAAGTCCGGTAAATCAGGACAACACGGCTTGCAAAATGGCTCCAGGGAAAATTCCGCTGAAAGCATTGCCTGCAGCAACTTTCAGCAAAAATTATTTAGGAAAATATTCGTTCAAATTATTTGGTAATGTAACAAAACGCACTATATTTGTCAGTATCCAAAAATTATTCCTCATTCTTAAATTCAAAAAATTATGAACAAAGCCGAATTAATCGACAAAATCGCCAAAGATGCCGGCATCAACAAAACCCAGGCTAATGATTCCCTGGACTCTTTTACCAAATCCGTTGTGGATTCACTGAGAAAAGGAGGCAAGGTTACCCTGGTGGGCTTCGGCACTTTTTCTGTCACCAAACGCTCTGCGAGAAAAGGCCGCAACCCGCAGACGAACAAGGTCATCAACATTCCTGCAAAAAAAGTGGCTAAGTTCAAGGCAGGCAAGGAATTTTCTTCCAAGTTGAAATAAAAGGCAGCATCAACTTATTAAAAGCAAGGCAACCTTAGTTCCTTGCTTTTTTTCTTTAAGCACATCATTAAACCCCCAGGGCATTCATTATGGGAAAGGGAGATATAAAAACCAAAAAGGGAAAAATCAACAAGGGTTCATTCGGCAAATCCCGTCCAGCCAGGAACAAGAAAAAAACAAGTTCCAAGCCGGCTGGAACAAAGGGATAATCAGCAGATATTTTCAAGGGGCGAGCCTCACCATCTTCCAACTTCCGGACCTTACCCTGTTATATTGCAGCCGGTCATGCAGGCGATCGGATCTTCCCTGCCAGAACTCGAACATACCTGGTTGAAGGAGGTATCCGCCCCATCGGGCAGGACGTGGTATCGGCTTTCCCCGGAAATTTTCCCCGAATATTTGCGTGGTCTTTTCCAGGATAGTCCGGTCAGATATGACCCTGCTTTGGTGGGAAGCCAGGGCACTGATCCGGCTCCCTTCCGGTCTGCTATTGAAATAATGATCACTTTGTTCAGGACTGGTCATAACCACCTTGCCTTCCACCCTGACCTGTCTTTCCAATTCTTTCCAGAGAAATACAAGAGCGCCATAAGGATTAGCTGCCAGCTGCCTGCCCTTTCTGCTGGAATAATCCGTATAGAAGATAAAACCCTTTTCAGTAAATCCCTTCATCAGCACAATCCGGGCTGAGGGGCGTCCATTGCTCCCGGCGGTGGCCAGTGTCATTGCGTTTGGTTCTTTAATACCCTTGTCCAGGGCATCGCTAAACCACAGGCTGAACTGATTGAAAGGGTCAGGATTCGCTTGACTTTCATCCAGCAGACCCTGGCGATAATTATTGCGCATACCGGATAATTCAGGATGATCCATCAGGCTGATTTGCCAGGTAAAGATAATGAGGAAAAAATGACGGAACGAGTTCAGCCTTTTACCAGGGTACCTACTTTTTCCCCGTTGACCACACGGAGCAGATTTCCCGGAGTATTGATATCAAATACAATTATGGGGAGGTTGTTTTCCTGACATAGGGTGAATGCCGTCATGTCCATCACATTCAGGTCATTTCTGTAAACTTCCTTGAAAGTAATAGTCTCATACCGGGTGGCGGATTTGTCTATTTCAGGATCTGCAGAGTAAATCCCATCCACCCGCGTACCTTTCAGGATCACATTGGCTTCGATCTCGATGGCCCTCAGGGAAGCGGCTGTATCGGTGGTGAAATAGGGATTTCCGGTTCCTGCCCCAAAAATCACAATCCTTCCCTTTTCCAGGTGGCGGATGGCCCGCCGTCGGATATAGGGTTCAGCGATCTGTTCCATTTTTATCGCGGATTGCAGGCGGGTAAAGAGACCAGCTTTCTCCAGTCCGCTTTGCAGGGCCATTCCATTGATGACTGTGGCCAGCATACCCATATAATCCCCCTGGGCCCTTTCAATGCCTGACTCCTCTCCGTTCATGCCCCTGTAAATGTTTCCGCCACCGATGACTACAGCTACCTGTACTCCCAGGTCAGCTATCGACTTGATATCACGGGCATACTGTGCCACCACCTTCGGATCAATACCGTAATTTTCCTTCCCCATTAAAGATTCCCCGCTGAGTTTCAGTAAGATTCGTTTGTACAGGGGACCCATGTGCAGGTATTGGATAGAATTGGAATATCTAAGATAGAAAAATTACGACAGATAATGGGTGTTTGTTGCCGGATTGCCCATAACTCGGGGAATAATCAGGGCCGGATCAGTTTTAAAACAAACCTCATGGATATACAATATCCAATGGGAGACCACCCTGATGGAAGCCGCAATTCTCTCGGATATACCTGATCCGGATCAGGGCCATTTATCACAGGCTTACCCGCTTGAATAGGGTTACGAGAAGGCCCGGATCCACTGAATGCAGAAAATCAGCCACAGTCTGATTGGTGTCCTTCACGAAGGGCTGGGCCAGCAAGGTATTATCTTTGAAAAATTTATTCAGCTTCCCCATGGCAATTTTTTCAGCTATTCCGGCGGGTTTCCCCTCTGCCTTAACCTGCTCAATGGCAATTTCCTTTTCCCTGTTCAATACAGATTCTGGAATGCTTGCCTGGTCAACGGCTATCGGATTCATGGCTGCGATCTGCATGGCCACATCCTTTCCGGCTGAAGCAACGCCATTATTCAATGGCTTGTTCAGGCCCACCAGTACAGCCATCCGGTTGCCTGCATGGATATAGGAAACTACCCCATCCGCCTGTATCCTTTCCAGCCTGGATATACTGACTTTTTCTCCGATGCGGCCTACCTGTTCCATCACTTTATCATTCACGGTGGCACCCTGAAAGGGAGCAGCATTCAGGGCTTCCAGGGATGAGAAATGACCGGTTAAGGCGGTGTTGGCCACCGCTTGAGCAAAAGCGATGAATGCAGCATTCTTGGCTACAAAATCAGTTTCGCAGCTGAGGGTGATGATCACTCCGGATTTCCCATCCTCCGCCGTAGCAGCAATCACCACGCCTTCTCGGGCATCGCGATCCGATCTCAGGGCCGCCACCTTGGCGCCTTTTTTCCGAAGGTAATCGATGGCTTTTTCAAAATCACCTTCGCTTTCCACAAGCGCTTTGCGGCAATCCATCATCCCAGCCCCGGTCTGTTGGCGAAGTTTATTGACTTCAGCCGCCGTTATAGTTGTCATATTATATTAATTCTGAATTAATGATTTAGGATGCCTGCCGGAGAAGACAGGTATAGGAACGGGAAAAGATTTCGGTCATGCGGGAATTATCTCCGGTGTGGTGGCCTTCTGCCTCCGCCTCCTGCCATGGGGGTCCTTCGTTTCGGAGGATTGGTTCCTCCACCCCTGGACCTCCGGGCACTTCTTTCTTCTTCAGTTTCCAGTTCAAATTTCCTGGACTTTTTATCTGAGTTCTCATCTTCTTCCACGACCTCTTCCTTTTCACTCGCCCGCTCTGCAAGACCTTCGGCAATGGCAGCAGTGATGTAACTGGTGATGATGGCGATGGACTTGGTGGCATCATCATTGGAAGGAACGGGAAAATCCACCTTAGTCGGATCAGAATTCGTGTCCACCATGCCAAAAGTGGTGATATTAAGGCGTCTTGCTTCAGCCAAGGCAATATGCTCATGGCTGATATCTACAATAAAAAGGGCGGCGGGAACCCGGGCCAGCTGGGAAATCCCTCCAAGCACCTTATCCATTTTATCCCTGTCCCTGGAAAGGGACAATCTTTCCTTCTTGGTGATATTTTCAAAAGTACCGTCTGACAGCATTTTTTCTATGCCCTGCATTTTCTTCACACTTTTACGGATCGTGCTGAAATTGGTCAGCATGCCACCCAGCCATCTCTCGGTAGCAAAGGGCATGTTCACCAGTTTTGCTGCATCCATCACAATTTCCTTGGCTTGTTTCTTAGTAGCCACATACATGATCTTCTTGCCGCTCTTAGCAATGGATTTGAGGGCCGAAGCAGCTTCCTGCAGGCTTTCCACCGTTTTGTTAAGGTCAATAATGTGAATGCCTTTTTTCTCCGCAAAGATGTAAGGCAGCATTTTCGGATTCCATTTTTTCTTCAGGTGCCCGAAATGCACGCCTGCTTCCAGTAATTGTTGCTGCAGAGAGGGAGTATTTTCTTCCATGTACTTGAATTGTTGATGTTTAATGAAGTAATGCCGATACCGTATAAGTTCCCCGATCTACCGTTTGGAGAACTGGAAGCTTTTACGGGCTTTCTTTCTGCCTGGTTTTTTCCGTTCTACGGACCGGGGATCCCTTCTCAGGAGGCCGGCATGTTTCAGGGCAGGCCGGAAATCTGCACTGATATCGCATAATCCCCTGGAAATACCCAGCTTGGCAGCCTCGGCCTGCCCTTTGTTACCTCCACCCTGGAGGGTAATGATCGCATCAAATTTGTCCATAGCGTCCAGGGTCTTAAAAGGAAGTTCGACCTGGTTTTGGAGGTAAATCAGGGGGAAATAGCTTTTATAATCTTTACCGTTAACGATCAGGTTACCGGTGCCTTTGGAGAGCACTACGGTAGCGACAGCTTCTTTCCTGCGGCCAATGGTGCTTTTTTGTTTTTCCATGAATGTTGAACTTAAATTCGGTTAAAGATCAGGGCCTGTGGTTTCTGGGCGATGTGGGGATGCTGTGCTCCTGCATAAACAAACAATTTTTTGAACATCTGCCTGCCGAGCCGGTTTTTAGGAAGCATTCCCTTGATCGCTCTTTCTACCGCAGCTTCAGGCCTCCTGCTAATCAGGTCTTTAGCAGATTCGGATTTCTGTCCCCCGGGGTATCCGGAATAGGTGATGTATGCCTTGTCCTTCATTTTATTACCGGTCAGTACCACTTTCTCGGCATTGATGACGATCACATAATCGCCGCAATCTGTATGCGGAGTGAAATAGGGTTTGGTTTTGCCCCGGAGCACTCCTGCGATACGGGCACACATCCTGCCCAGGGTGAGGTTCGTGGCATCTACTACATACCAGTTGCGCAGGACCATGGCATCGTTGGCCGATTTTGTTTTAAAGCTTAGCGTATTCACAGCGCGTATTTTTTGGATGGCAAAGGTAACCAGGAGGCAGGAATATATAAGGATAAATGAAGGATTTTTTATGACATGCCTTATAAAGCTATGATTATCAATAAAAATTTTGATAAATATTATTTATCATGGGTAAAAGTACAGGTTGGCAGGGAGGAAAAATCCCGGAATCTGATGGAATATCAACAATTGCTCAGTTCCGGTTCCTCCCCCCCAGGAAGATCATGATATAATATATCAGGGTGATTAGGGAAGAAATTGCGGCAACCAGGTAGGTCATCGCTGCCCACCACAATGCATCCTTAATCTTAACCTGTTCCTCGCCGGTAGTCAAGCGGGAAGAACTGAGCCAGACCAGCGCACGGGAGGATGCATCAAATTCCACTGGCAGCGTAATGAAGGAAAATATCGTAGTCACGGTAAATAAGACTATCCCCGCCAGCAGCACCTGGGGGAAGATGCGGAGGGTAAGCACCCCAATGAGCAGGATCCAGGTGACTAAGCCGGCACTGAAACGTACTGCGGGAACCAGTTTTGATCTGAGCATCAACATGCTGTAAGAACGCGCATGCTGCAGTGCATGACCACATTCATGGGCGGCCACTGCTGCAGAAGCAATGCTGGTTCCCGCATAAACTTCAGGACTGAGATTTACGGTCTTGGTCAGGGGATTATAATGGTCGCTGAGGAAACCTTCCACTGAAGTAACCTGTACATCGAATATTCCATTATCCTTCAGCATCTTTTCAGCTACTTCCTTTCCGGATAAACCGGCAACAAGCGGAATTTCGCCATAGGTCTTGAACTTGGTTTTCATTCTGTAACCCACGAGGGCTCCGCCACCCCCAACTAATAACAGCAGGAGCCAGATTCCACCATTTCCATAAAACAAGGGGATCATATCGGTTGAATTTTAAACCAGTTGATCTGCAAAGGTAACTGCCTGCAACAATAATTTGGCCAACCGGGGGAGTTTAACCTGATCTCTTTTATCCGGGATTTCAGCATTAAGATTTTTCAGGAACCAGGGGTTGTTTTATTATTTATATGCCATAATGGCACAAAACAGACAAATTTTCATATTTATAATATTAATGTGCAAACTGGAATTTTGCAGAACTTTTCTTCCGGGAATCAGGGTAAAAAAAACAGTATTAAAGATTGATTAAAACGCCCTAAAATAAAATGAGTTTTTTTAATTTAATGATATATAATAATTGGTTAAATAAGCATTATATATTAACAATAAATTAATCTGAAAAAGTTATCAACAACAATTAAATAAACTTTTTTATTCTCTACCCATTTACTAATTTACACACGAATTTAATGGGTTAGTAAGTAAAAAGAGTCAGCAGACCGATCTTTGCTGGCTCTTTTTCATTTATCCCCCATCCGGCAAAAAAAAGAGTTTTTCCGAACCTGAAATTAACCATCCGCCCGATTGAATACACGGAGAAAGGGTAAGTCCTTATCCGATTTCCAATGATGGAATTATCCCAATACCTTTAAAATATGAATAAGACTAAAACAGCTTTTTTCTGTCAGAGCTGTGGTTATGAAACGACAAAGTGGACGGGAAAATGTCCCGGATGCGGAGAGTGGAATACCATGGTAGAGGAATTGATCCATAAAGAGCCGGCAAACCGGGAAAACGGGTGGAAGCAGGAGCAGAAAAGAGCTGTAAAACCTGTGGGACTGGAAGAGATAGAAAGTGGCGGGGAAAAAAGGATCATTACCGCAGACGCTGAACTGAACCGAGTTTTAGGGGGAGGAATTGTTGCCGGTTCACTCATCCTGGTGGCTGGAGAGCCGGGCATCGGCAAATCCACCCTGTTTTTACAATGTGCGCTCCAGCTGAAAAATATCCGGACCCTTTATGTCACCGGTGAGGAAAGCGAACAACAGATCAAGATGAGGGCAGACCGGGTTGGCGGTCGAAATGATCAATTTTATCTGTTGACGGAGACTTCCACCCAGTCGATTTTTCAGGAAATCAAAAAGCTACAGCCGGGGATGATCATTGTGGATTCCATCCAAACACTCCAGTCTGCTTATATTGATGCAGCACCAGGCAGTGTTTCCCAAATCCGGGAATGTGCCTCAGAAATGCAGCGGTTCGCCAAGGAATCCGGAACCCCGGTTTTCCTGATCGGACACATCACCAAGGATGGCAGTATTGCGGGCCCTAAGATCCTGGAACATATGGTGGATACGGTACTCCAGTTCGAAGGAGACCATCATCACGTTTACCGGATGTTGCGTACGGTGAAAAACCGGTTTGGGTCTACTGCGGAACTGGGATTGTATGAAATGACCCTCAACGGGTTGAAACAGGTGGCCAATCCTTCCGATATCCTGATCTCCGAACGGGAAGACCAGCTGAGTGGCATTGCGATCGCTTCCACCATGGAAGGACTTCGGCCTTTGCTCATTGAGACTCAGGCACTTGTCACTAATTCCGTGTACGGCACCCCTCAGCGGACAGTCACTGGATTTGATCTGCGCAGGCTTCAGCTCCTGCTGGCTGTACTGGAAAAAAGAGGAGGCTTCCATTTCGGAATAAAAGACGTGTTTCTCAACATTGCCGGGGGTATCCGGGTGGAGGATCCATCCATTGACCTGGCCGTACTGAGCGCCCTGCTATCTTCCTTTGAGGATAAACCTATTGCCCAGAATATCTGCTTTGCAGGAGAAATTGGCCTTAGCGGGGAGATCAGATCCGTAAACCGGATTGAGCAGCGGATCACAGAAGCAGAGAAATTGGGATTCAGCCAGATATTCATTTCCAGGGCAAACAATAAGGGGTTGGATACTTCCAGGTTCAATATCAGCATTGTACCGGTTGGGAAAGTAGAAGAGGTTTACCGGCAATTATTCTGAAAATCATTCCCAAATGAAAAAACATTGATAATGTGACTGCTGCGCTATTGCTTAGCCACCGGTAATATTTTTATCCCCCTGCCACGGAATTATCTTAACTTTATTCCCCTGTTTGTTGAGCAACTCCGTTTTACATTGTTTCATCTCACTATAAACATTTTTATATGATACGGTTATTCATACTGTCTCTGCTGATGACCATTGGCTCAGGCAGTCATATTTACAGTTTCCGGGTACCTGCGCTTGACGGGGGTAAGATCAACCTGGCCAAATACAAGGGTGAAAAGATCCTCATTGTCAATACAGCCTCCTTATGTGGCAACACTCCCCAGTATGCCGATCTGGAAAAATTATACAACCAATATAAGGGCAAACTGGTCATCATCGGATTCCCGGCTAATAATTTTGCACATCAGGAACCCGGCAACAATAAGGAAATATCCCAGTTTTGCACCAATAAATACCATATCACTTTCCCGATGGCACAAAAGATATCCGTGCTTGGCAGCGATACTTATCCGCTGTATAAATGGTTGGAAAGTGAGGCTAAAAAGAAAGGGCTTTCTCCTGCGTTGCCCCAGTGGAACTTTCAGAAATACCTGATCGATGAGCAGGGGGATTTGGTAGCTGTGTTTGCTCCGAAGGTCAAGCCTTACGACCCCACCATCATTGCTGCCATCCAGAAAAAGTACTAAGGGAAAATCAGCAAGGATAATTTAAATTCCGAGCCCGAATTCATCGCGGGTCCGTATAGCCGTTTCATAGCCAGCATCGGCATGGCGGATGACTCCCAAAGCTGGATCATTGTGAAGGACCCGGCTTAATTTCCGGGCTGCTTGGGGTGTTCCATCTGCGACGATCACCATTCCCGCATGCAGGGAATACCCCATACCTACTCCACCGCCATGATGAAAGCTGACCCAGCCGGCTCCTCCCGCAGTATTGATCAGGGCATTCAGGATTGGCCAGTCCGCTATGGCGTCACTGCCATCCCGCATCGCTTCGGTCTCCCGGTTAGGGGATGCCACCGATCCGGTGTCCAGGTGATCCCTACCGATCACTATGGGGGCTTTCAGTTTTCCGGTCCGAACCAGGTCATTGAACAGCAGTCCTGCCTTCTCCCGTTCTCCCATTCCCAGCCAGCAGATCCGGGCTGGCAGTCCCTGAAAGGCGATTTTTTCCCGGGCCAGACTTAACCATCGCTTCAGTCCGGTATGATGTGGAAATAATTTAATCAGCTCTCGGTCTGTGGTATAGATATCTTCCGGGTCCCCGCTGAGTGCCACCCACCGGAAAGGGCCCTTACCCTCGCAGAAAAGGGGTCGGATGTATTCCGGTACGAATCCCGGAAATCCAAAAGCGTCTTTTACTCCCTGTTCCAAGGCTTCTCCCCGGATATTATTGCCATAATCAAAGGTGATGGCTCCCATACTTTGCAGAGCAAGCATTTGACGTACATGCTCCACGATCGTATTCCGGGAACGCCTGAGATAATCATCCGGATCTTTTTCCCTGAGCAGGTTGGCCTGATCGGGGGAAAGTCCTTCCGGAAAATATCCGTTCAGCGGGTCGTGGGCTGAGGTTTGGTCAGTAAGGGTATCCGGAATGATCCGCCGGTCTATCAGTCTTTGCAGGAGGTCCACCGCATTTCCCCGGATTCCAATGGAAAGGGCTTCTCCGCATTCCTTGGCCTTAAGGGCCCAGTCAATGCCTTCATCCAAATCCAGGGTCATCCGGTCCAGGTATCGGGTATCGAGTCTTTTGCGTATCCGCCATTCCTCCATT
The DNA here is from genome assembly GCA_035533815.1 of Chitinophagaceae bacterium. Classification (GTDB taxonomy): domain Bacteria; phylum Bacteroidota; class Bacteroidia; order Chitinophagales; family Chitinophagaceae; genus JANWKA01. The sequence continues at coordinate 6,735 of DATLTB010000103.1, read as the reverse complement.
TCTGCAGCCAGGCAAACGCCTTCATTCATGGTAATCGCCAGGGGCTGGGCACCTCCCATGCCACCCAGTCCGGCGGTGACATTCAGGGTACCTTTCAGGCTTCCCCCGAAATGCTTTTCAGCCAGGGAGAGATAGGTTTCGTAAGTCCCCTGCACAATGCCCTGGGATCCGATATATATCCAGCTACCTGCGGTCATCTGGCCAAACATGATCAACCCCTTTTTCTCCAGTTCCCTGAAATGTTCCCAATTCGCCCATTTGCCTACCAGGTTGGCATTGGCAATGATCACCCGGGGTGCATCTGGATGGCTGCGCAGGATTCCCACCGGCTTACCGGATTGGACGACCAGGGTCTGATCGTCTTCCAGCCTTTGGAGGCATTCCAGGATTTGATCAAAGCATTCCCAGTTTCGGGCTGCCTTACCGGTACCTCCGTATACGATCAACTCCCCCGGACGTTCCGCCACATCCGGATCCAGGTTATTCTGGATCATCCGGAAAGCTGCTTCCTGGACCCATCCCTTGCAGTGAAGGATCGTTCCCCGCGGAGCACGGACCACCCGCTCGGTCATGGAAGCCATAAGTCCTGGTTTTAATACATTCAAATGTACAATATTCCCCAGGTGCAAATCTTTACCTTTGATCCCTGATCGGGATTAAAGAAAAGGATCAAACTTCATATGAAACTGGCCACCAAACTGATACACGCGGGCATGGAACCTGATTCCTCCACGGGGGCAATCATGATCCCTATTTACCAGACTTCCACCTATGTACAACAGGCGCCGGGCAATCATAAGGGCTATGAATATGCCCGGACCCAGAACCCCACCCGCAAAGCCCTGCAGGATGCCCTGGCTATTATTGAAAACGGGACCCATGGTATATGTTTCAGCAGCGGAATGGCGGCCACGGATGCGGTGATCAGACTGCTCAGGCCGGGGGATGAAGTTATTGCAACAAATGACATGTATGGGGGCACTTACCGGCTGTTTACCAAAGTGATGGAGAAATTCGGCATCGTCTTCCGTTTCACGGACATGCAAAATACGGGAAACATTAAAAAGCTGATCAATCCCCGGACTAAGCTGTTCTGGGTGGAAACGCCGACCAATCCCATGATGCATATCATTGATATTGCGGCCTGTGCTCAAATAGCCCGGGCATGCAAAGCGTTGCTTTGCGTCGATAATACGTTTGCCTCCCCTTACCTGCAGAATCCCCTTGACCTGGGGGCCGATATGGTTGTTCACTCTGCTACCAAGTACCTTGGGGGACACAGCGATCTGATCCATGGAGCGGTCATAGTAAAAAATGAAGGATTGGCAGAACAATTATATTTCATCCAGAACAGCTGTGGAGCCGTACCCGGCCCGCAGGACTGCTGGCTGGTCCTGCGGGGCATCAAAACCCTCCACCTGCGCATGCAGCGTCACTGCGAAAACGGAAGGGTGATAGCTGATTATCTGAGAAGTCATCCTAAAGTCGGAAATGTATACTGGTGCGGGTTTCCAGACCAGCCTGGATACGAAGTGGCTAGAAAACAGATGCGGGATTTCGGAGGAATGATTTCTTTCACACTGAAGGACGACAGTATGGAAGCTGCGGTAAAGGTGCTAAGTAGGACCAAACTGTTTTCCCTTGCTGAGTCGCTCGGGGGTGTAGAATCCCTGATCGGCCATCCTGCTTCCATGACCCACGCATCAATTCCCAAGGAGGAGCGGATGAAGACCGGACTGGTGGATTCCCTGATCCGGCTGAGTGTAGGAGTAGAGGATGCTGAGGACTTAATCGAAGACCTGGCACAGGCAATCGGGTGAATATGAGGAGGAAGAACCGGATTTTTAGGACGAATTAGGCAATTTAAGTGGATAACCCATATTAAAAAGCATCAGGAAGGGCTCCGACTTATGCTTTACGCACTCTAAAAGGCAGGTTCCATTAAGCACAAGCTTAAAATGGATTCATTTACATCATTGAACAAATCATGCTCTCAAAATATTACTGTCATCATGATATGCCGAACTTTTAGCATTCTCGATATATAAAGTTGTATTCCAATAATGAGAGTAAATCATACCATCACCACCCATTAATACAGTTCAGTTGCAGCAGAACCTGAGTTCTTTTTACTGTATGCATTGTTGAGCAACCTTAGTAACCTGGTAATATATATAACCAGGGGTTAAAAAACCTATTTAATCAACAAATTTTAATGTTGATTGAAGTCATGATCTTCATGATCCCTATGGTGATCTTCATGATAGCGGGGATGGTGTGTTCTGTATTCTACGGAACAGGAGCCCAATAGAACCATTGCTAAAAGCAGGCTACACATTAAACTGATTATTGTTTTTCTTTTCATTTCGTAAGTTTAAAAACGTTAATTAAAAATATCATCCACATTGTAAACATTGCATTTAATGTACCAGCCCTGAACATCATGCCTTAGATAGGAAATCAAAAGCCTGATTATAAAGCATTTATTGTTGGAAAGAATTGAAAGATAAACCCTTAGAAATTATATCCGAAACGGGTTGACGCGAAATAAAAACTGATTCCATAAAGATCATAAGGAGAAAATATAAAATTAATGGGGAAATAGCACTACACTTCTTAGAACTAATTTGACTGCAAATGCTGCTGTTAAAATATAATATTCCCCAATTATTGGACAGCATGATTAAGCAGGAAAATAACATCTAAGATTTGTAGTTTATGAATAATTCAACAAAGAAGGTTCCATCCTCCTTTAAAACAAAGGGAGAACTGGCACACAAAAAGGAGTTGCATCCAAATCAAATTGGTCTTTGGAACAAAAAGTTCTACAGGTCTTTGGTCATCTGTTCGATAATGGGAAATGAACTGCTCCCGCTAATCACGGTTATAGGGGAAAGGAGAAGCTTTAAAGGTAAATCGGTCAATTCAAAGTAGAGAATGACTGATTAAAGAAAAATACTGAACAAGCCTTTGGTAAAAATTGGGGGGTGGGTTTAGGTAATAGAACTGATCAGCCGCTCACCATTCAAAGACAATACGAGTTATTTATCTCGAAGCGGTTTTTATTATTAACCTGCTACCGAAACAAAGAAAAACTTGAATCTGATGCGTCGTATTTATGAGATTCCATTCCAGTATCCCCTGAAGTCCCTGGTTAAATCGGTAATTCTATGATAAATAACGTTTCTTCATTTTCTATGCTGGTCACCTGAATTTTTCCACCCATGTTTTTGATCATATCATAACTTAAGGACAAGCCCAGTCCTGTTCCGTGTCCCGGTGATTTAGTGGTGAAAAAGGGCTGAAATATCTTGTCAATTATTTGCGGGGGAATACCGACTCCGTTGTCTCTGATCATTATTTTCACCCTGTCCGGCTCTTTCCGGGTACTGAGGGTTACCAGGGGGGAATATGTTTCGCCTCGTAATTTTTTCTTCTCGAAAACGGCATAAAAGGCATTGTTGAAGATATTCAGTAGGACCCTTCCCAGGTCCTGTGGCACGATATTTATTTTACCGGTATTTTCATCAAAATGACTTTCCATTGCACTGTTAAAGGATTTGTCCCTGGCCCTTAATCCATGATAGCTTAATCGGAAATATTCTTCAGCAAGGGTATTGATATTCGTAGGTTCCAGCTGTCCGGTGCTGGCCCGGGAATGCTGAAGCATGCCTTTGACAATGGCATCAGCCCGCTTACCATGGTGATTGATCTTGAGTAAGTTATTTTTAAGGGAATCCATGACCTGTTCAACCTCGGTGGTGTTTCCGGAACTGATGGCTGCATGGAGTTCATCAATTAGTTCGATATCCACCTCGGAGAAATTATTGATAAAATTCAGAGGGTTCTGGATCTCATGGGCGATACCTGCCGTGAGTTCACCCAAAGAAGCCATTTTTTCTGATTGAATAAGTTGTGCCTGCGTAGCGGTTAAATCACTGTAAGCTTTTTCAATCTTTGTTTTTGCTTTTTGTTTTTGCCGGTTATTCCGAAACAATACTATCATAAATGCTAAAAGGAAAACCAGCAAACCTGCTAAAATGTATGTCCTGATTCTGCTTTCATATTCCCGCTTAGCGGTAATAATTTCATTCTGTCTAAGTTCTTCGTTGAACTTAAAACTGGAAATCTGTCTTTGTTTTTCCTGGTTGAATAAACTGTCTCTTGTGCTAATGGCGAGTTTATAATAATCGAAAGCCTTGCCGGTATTTACTTTCTCATATACTTTGGAAAGGATCAGGTAGGTCTCCGCTTTTTCATTATTAAATTTATATTGTTCATCAAGGTTCAGGGCCTGGTTGGCATAGTAGATTGTTGAATCAGTTTGTGATGCCTTGCGGTACAATGAGGCCACGCTGTTATAGGCACCAGCCAAATCCTTTAAGTCATTCTCATCTTTTAATTTAACTATACTCTGCCTGTAATAGCGCAAGGCGAAACTGTCATTAATTAATTTCTCAAATAAACGCCCTGACATTAATAATATCCATCCAGCAGTATAATTATCATACTTGTCAAAACTTCTTGCCCTTGTGAGAAAAATGTTTGCAGAATCATATTTTCCCATACCATAATAATCAGAACCAATAACTGCGTAAACAATTGCATTATTGGAAGAATCAGGATACCTGTCTAAAGCAATGAATTTATATACAAATTTTAGTGATTCCCTGAAGTCTCCCTCATCGCGGTAAGCGTTAATTAAAGGCTCCATTGCACTTTCCATTATATCGGTATCATTAACAGACACACCATAATTATAAACAGACGTACCCAGTTTTATTGCCGTCATGAAATCACCTATATCCCAGTAATTATTTGCAGCATCTGCTGTGTTTTCAATTTCACCTTTTTTGTAACCTGTTTTTTGCGCCAAGGTCAATCCCTGCGTTTCCCAATATATTGCTGAATCCGCCATCGATTTTTCGCCATAGTAGTTGCCTAAATCATATAAAAGATTTACCCGCAAAGTGTCTTCCTTCGCTTTTGAAAGGAATGCCAGTAAACTATCTTTTATGTGTTCCTGTGCAGTTACCAACTTAGCGATGTTGCAAAGTAATAGGAGAAGGAATATTTTTTTCATGATCAAAGGGGTAAGGTTACAATGAATTTGGATCCTTCGTTTTCTTTTGATTCGACCGAGATAGTTCCGCCATGTGCTTTCACTATATCATAACTCAAACTTAATCCCAGGCCCGTTCCCTGTCCCGGTGACTTAGTGGTGAAGAAGGGCTGAAATATCTTGTCAATTATTAGCGGGGGAATACCGGCCCCATTATCTATGATCATTATTTTCACCCTGTCCGGCTCCTTCCGGGTGCTGAGGATTACCAGGGGGGAATATGTTTCGCCTCGTAATTTTTTCTTCTCGAAAACGGCATAAAAGGCATTGTTGAAGATATTCAGCAGGACCCTTCCCAAGTCCTGTGGCACGATATTTATTTTACCGGTATTTTCATCAAAATGACTTTCCATTGCAGTGTTAAAGGAGTTGTCCCTGGCCCTTAATCCATGATAGCTTAACTGGAAATATTCTTCAGCCAGGGCATTGATATCCGTAGGTTCCTGCTGGCCGGTGCTGGCCCGGGAATGCTGAAGCATGCCTTTGACAATGGCATCAGCCCGCTTACCATGGTGATTGATCTTGAGTAAGTTATTTTTAAGGGAATCCATGACCTGTTCAACCTCGGTGGTATTTCCGGATCTGATGGCTGCATAGAGTTCATCAATTAGTTCGATATCCACCTCGGAGAAATTATTGATAAAGTTTAGGGGGTTCTGGATCTCATGGGCAATGCCAGCAGTCAATTCCCCCAAAGAAGCCATCTTTTCCGACTGGATGAGCTGAGCCTGGGTGGATTTGAGTTCTTCAAGGGTTTGTTCCACTTTTTGTTTTTGTACATCTATCTCCATTTTTTGTTTTGAAAGCAAAGCAAATGCTTTCTGTTTTTGGCGATTGTTCCGATAAAGAAAAAAGGCAATCAATAAAATGATGCCTACAATGAAAAGTAAGGCATAGGTCCTCATTTTGGTTATATTTTGTTGTTGCTGTGCGGCTAATTCCTGCTGGTGCAATTGTTCATTGAACGCATAGCTTTGAGCCTCCCTGGTTTTTTGCTTATTAAATAAACTATCCTTTAAGGTTAAAGTATACTTGAGGTATTTTAAAGTACTGTCAGTATTATTTTCTGATTCATAAATATTGGTAAGCAATTGGGAGGCATTCAATAATCCCAAAGGATAGGTTCTTCCCCATTGTATGTTCAGGGCCTCTTTAGTATAATAAATGGCAGAATCTTTTTTCCCTTCCCTAAGAAAAACTTGGGCCATTCCGGTGTAGCAATCTATGACATCCTTTTGGACATTATATCGTTTAGCAAAAGGGATAGCCTGATTATAATAGCTCAGGGCAAGGGAATCCTTATCTAATTTATAATATACTTCCCCCAGCACATATAAGTTTCCGCTCCAATCCTTATCAAGGCGGTAGCATTTTGATGCAAAGATTAAAGCAGAATCCAATTGATTATTTCTCACATAAACAGAAGCAAGATTACCATAAACACTTCTCATTAAGTGTGTACTACTTTCATTTATTATCTGAACTAATCTATATTCTTCATGAAAAAAATGGAGCGCTTGTTGGTAATCCCCCAGTTCCCTATAACAATCCCCAAGTGCTCCAATAGCAAACACTAGACCTGAAGTGTCTCTTAAGGATTGAAATAATGATAA
>DATLTB010000102.1:0-2780 GCA_035533815.1 Chitinophagaceae bacterium | reverse complement strand
ATATACTAAAAAAATTAGTAGCTTTCAATACAAAACGGCATAGGTTTATAAAAAGGCTTCCGGAAGGGTTGCAGGTTTAGGCACGGATCTCTCAATTTCTGAACCTGAGCTGGATTTGAGGGTTTAGGGCAGAAGGAATATTTTGCCCTCGAGTTAAAACGTACCAGTGTGACGTGGCATTGCTGTGGAAGCAATTAACCTGCGACATCCATTATAAGAAGGATTGAAACACATCATCGCATGAAAGCAGTGATCATAAATCACATCATTGATATTATTATTTGCATTATTTCGGTGATGTTGCCAGGCTGCGGCTTCGGCCTTTTTCATAACTTCAGAACTCCTTACCTCGGAGTCCGGTTCAAGGTAAGTTAAGGCAAATGTTCGCAAAAGGAAAATGCAGTAATTTTCCTTTATGCAGCTCCAATTACCCCTGTTTCCGCCCGATGCCCGGATGATATCGGATTGCGTCGGGGTCTATGAAAAAGACAGCCTGGTGCAATATATCGTGAACGGACTTCCGGTATTTGCCCATGGCAAAGATGACCTGAAGGCCTTCCGGTATTTTACCAGCAACCTGATCCACAAAAATCTATGTCGCAAGGTGGACATCGAAAGATGTTTCCAGGTGAGTGAGGACAGCGTGACGCGGTATTACAAGAAGTTTGTGGAAAAGGGAGAGATTGGTTTTTTCGGGCCGGATAATCGCAAGGGGACTGCCCATAAGATTTTTGGAGAAAGGAAGGACCGGATCCAGCGCAAGTTGGATAAGGGGCAAAGCGTCAACAGCATTGCCCGGGAAGAGAAGGTTCAGGAATCGGCCATCCGCTATAATATCAAGCAAGGGTATCTGAAAAAAAAACTGCTGTAGCGCCATCCCCTCCCTGCCAGGGCACCACGCTTAATGACCGCAATCAGCTGGATGTATCTGCTCCATTGGGTATAGCCACCACCCGGTATGAAGACCGTACTTTATCAGCCCTGATTGGAGGGGAAGGGGAAGTGAAGTTTGAATCTCACCAGGGGGTGATGGAAGCAGGCCTGCTACTGATGCTGCCGGCCCTGTTGAGCCAGGGGCTGCTAAAGACCACCGACCTATATCAACTGCCAGCCAACCACTACTACGGCGTCCGGTCCACGGTCATGACGCTGGCCTTTATGTTTCTGGCCCGGATTAGGAATCCCGAACAGATCAAACAATGCCGTCCCGGTGAAATCGGTAAGATCATCGGGCTGGACCGGATCCCGGAAGCCCGGTGCCTGCGAGATAAGATCCGCTTACTATCTGAACAACACCAGGCAAGCCATCTTAACCGGGTGCTGGTGGATCACTGGTACCAGTCCCCGACAGAAGAGGGCAGCTTTTTGTACATCGACGGTCATGTAAGGATATACTATGGCCAGTTGGCTACTCTGCCGGCCAAATACGTCTCCCGTCAGAAGCTCTGCCTGAGCGCCACCACCGAATACTGGGTCAACGATGCCCAGGGGCTACCGGTGATGATGGTGATGGGTGAGCTGACCGAAAAGCTGGAACAGGCCATCAGCGAACAGATCATCCCGGAGCTGAAAAAAACAGTGCTTCTGGGGGGGCCATCCACATCCCCTGAGTCCACCCCCCGCTGCACCCTGGTCTTTGACCGGGAAGCCTATCATCCGGCTTTTTTTGCCACCCTGTGGCAGCAGCACAGCATCGCAGTGATCACCTACCGTAAAAACGTCCGGGATAGCTGGCCTGAAGAATCCTTTAAGGACATGACAGTCAATATCCTTGACCAGGTTGTTACCATGCGTCTTTGCGAGCAGCTAACCACCCTCGCCGGAGTGTCCTTGAGGGAGATCCGCCGCCTGGGAGAGGATGGCCATCAAACCAGCATCATTACAACCCATGGCACCATCCCTACCCCGGTGGTAGCCGGACGGATGTTTGGCCGCTGGAGCCAGGAGAACTTCTTCCGCTACCTGATGGCTGACTATGACTTCGACAAGATGGTCCAGTTCGGTGTGGAGGCTATTGATGAAAACCGTCAGGTGATAAACCCGCTTTACCGAAAAGTGAACTACCGCCTTAAAAAGCACCGGGAAAAGCTCCAGAGGCTCAAAGCGCAGCTCTATCCCCTGGCCGACCAAACGATGGAAGCCACCGTGGATGCCATTCCCCAGATCACGCAAAAACAAATCGCTCTGAAGGAAAAAATTGAAGCTTATCAGGACATAGAAGCTCAGGTACTTTCAGAGCGGAGAAATACCCCGGCCAGAATACGTCTGAAGGATATGGGAAAGCAGCAGCGCTATAACAAGCTCAAGCATGAAAGCAAGATGCTCATCAATATCATCAAGATGATCTGCTACCGGGCGGAAACAGCAGTAGCCAATCTGCTAATGGAACATCTGGCAAATGGAAGAGAGGAAAAAAGGATGGTCGTCAAGCAAATCATGCAAACGCCAGCGGACCTGGAGCCTGATTATCAAAATAAAACCCTGACGGTAACCTTGCATACCCTGGCTGCTCCAAGGTTCAACTTCGCCGCCGCTAAAGTGGCCCATTTACTGACCCAGACCGAGACCCTGTTCCCGGGGTCGGATTTAAAACTTATCTTCAAAACTACCGCATAATCATTCTGCGCGAGGTAAGGAGTTCTGAACCTAAGATTTCTTTTCATCGAAGAAAGGGAATGTAAAGTTTCTAAAATGTCATATCACAATTCCTTCCTTACGGATTTCCTGGAAAATTCCTTGCATTGACGTCTGCTTTTTGTGCAAAGAAATTGGCAGTGAAG
>DATLTB010000101.1:0-25280 GCA_035533815.1 Chitinophagaceae bacterium | reverse complement strand
CCCCGATCAGAAATCCCTGGTAGCCTGCTTGTCGCAGGGACTGGAGGGTAGCAGGATCACTGATCCCGCTTTCTGTCACTTTCCCCTTATCCGCAGGGATTTTACTGATCAGGGAAAGGGAGCATCCGATGTCCACCCGGAAGCTGCCCAGGTCCCGGTTATTTACGCCCACCAGGTCGATTTCCGGACAGATCCGGTCCAGTTCATTTGCTGAATGCACTTCCAGCAAGGTCTCCATGCCCAGGGCCCTGGCCAGGATCGCCAGCCTTAGTACTTCCGAGGGTCTCAGGCAGGCAGCAATCAGCAGGATGGCATCGGCACCCAGGGTCCTGGATTGCAGCACCTGGTATTCCTCCAGGATAAATTCTTTTCTCAGGATGGGAATCTCACAGGCATCCCTGGCTTTTTGGATATCCTCATCAGTTCCTCCGAAAAAGGTTTTATCCGTCAGCACACTCACCGCTGATGCCCCATGTGCAGCGTACTGCCGGGCTACCATACTCAGATCAGCCGAGTCATTCAGTATCCCTTTGGAAGGAGATCTCCGCTTAAATTCGGCAATGATGCCGGTCCTGAGGGGATCCAGAAGACTGGCTTTCAGGGAGCGTACCTTACCGCAGGCAAGGACCCTTCGTTCCAGCTCAGTCTCCGGAACCAGCTGTTTAGCCGCAGTGATCTCCCGTCTTTTCACCCCAACTATTTCCTCCAGGATATTCATTACCTTTTATTTGTTCATGGCCATTAACCCTTCAAAGGATTTCAATGCACTGCCGCTTTCCAGGGATTCCACGGCAGCCTGGTAGCAATCCTCATAAGCAGGGAATTTACCGGCGCAGTGGATACCCATGGCTGCATTAGCCAGGGCTACCGCATGCTGTGCCCAGGTTCCCTCCCCTTTCAGGATTTTCAGGAAGATCTGGGCCGACTGCGCTGCATCCTGGCCACCGTATATATCTTCCGGGTGGACACTGCGTTTGCCCAACTCCTCCGGAGTGCAGTTGCGTTCTCCCAGATTGGTGATCACCCGGGCGTCCCCTGTCAGGGATATTTCGTCATAGCCGTCCAGGCTATGGAGGATCACATACTTCCGGTCGGTCTGCTGATAAATATAGTGATATACCCGCGCCAGCTCCAGGCTGTATACTCCGATGAATTGAAACGCAGGGAAGGCCGGATTCACCAGGGGCCCCAGTAAATTGAAAAAAGTGCGGATTCCCAGCTGCCTGCGGATGGGAGCCACATTTTTCAGGGCAGGATGGAACAAGGGAGCATGCAAAAAACAGATTCCCGTGCTTTCGAGCTCCTTCCTCAGTTGCCCACTGTCCTGTTTAAACCGGTATCCAAAGGCTTCCATCACATTGGAGGCCCCGCTCACGGAAGTTACCCCATAATTTCCATGCTTGGCCACCGGCACACCGGCGCCGGCTGCGATGAAACAAGCCAGGGTGGAAATATTGAACGTGTTCTTCCCGTCCCCACCCGTACCTACGATATCCAGGACCGGCGTACCATCCAGGTCCACCCGGACACATAGCTCCAGCAGGGCTTCCCGGAAACCCGATAGTTCATCGACGGTGATGCTTCGCATCAGAAATACGGTCATGAATGCCGCCAGCTCGCTCTCATTATAGACCCCCTTGGATATATTAACGAGAATTTCCCTGGCAGTGTCCCGGCTTAGGGTCTGATGTTCAAACAAGTATTGCAGGATCTTTTTCATGACATGCTTTTTCCCGGAAATCACCCCGGTTGAAGTTTGATTGGACTAGCTTCCCAACCAGTTGCGGAGTATTTGTTCCCCCGAAGGGGTCAGCACGCTTTCCGGATGAAACTGTACTCCGCATACCTCATAGCGGCGGTGCTGCAGGCCCATGATATATCCCTCCGGGTCCAGGGCGGTGATCTCCAGTTCAGCCGGGAAATCCCTTACATCCACTACCCAGGAATGGTACCTCCCTGCCTCAAACTCTTCGGGCAGGCCCCGGAAAATGGATGCAGAAGGGCAGGTGATCCTGATCGGAGTGGCTACCCCATGGAAGGGCTCGGTCAGGTTGGTCAGGGTAGCCCCAAAAGCTTCTCCGATGGCTTGCTCACCGAGGCAGACGCCCAGGATGGATTTGGAAGCGGCATAAGTTTGGATCAGGGGCAATAACAATCCCGCCTCCGAAGGTATGCCCGGCCCGGGAGATAGGATGATCTTATCATAATCCTTTACCTTTTCCAGTGGGATCTCATCATTGCGGCAAACGGTCACCCTGCCATGGATGATCTTCTCCACCAGGTGGACCAGGTTATAGGTGAAAGAATCGTAGTTATCAAAAACCAGGATATGCATATTCATCCATTTTGCGCCATTTCCATGGCTTTTTTGAGGGCATTGAGCTTGTTGTTCACTTCCTGGAGTTCAGTAGCCGGTACGGAGCGGGCCACGATGCCAGCCCCTGCCTGATAATACAGGGTATTCATCCGGCTGAGCAGGGACCGGATCATGATCGCATGGACGAAATCCCCATTGAACCCGATAAATCCAATGCATCCTCCATAAAAGCCACGGGAAGTGGGTTCCAGCTGATCTATCAGTTGGATGGCCCGGTATTTAGGGGCACCACTCAGGGTGCCGGCTGGAAAAGTATCCGCCAGGATCGTGAAAGGGGTGCTCCCGGGATTTATTTTACCCGTGACTTCGCTCACCAGGTGAATGACATGGCTGTAAAACTGCACTTCCTTGAAATGGTCCACCTGGACCACGGAGGCATGCCGGCTCAGGTCATTGCGGGCCAGGTCCACCAGCATGACATGTTCCGCATTTTCCTTGGGATCCCGGATCAGCTGTTCGGCCAGTACCCTGTCCTGGTCATCGTCCCCGGTCCTGGTGAAGGTCCCCGCAATCGGATGGATCGTAGCCTTGCCTTTATTGATCAGCAGGTGAGACTCCGGGGAGGATCCCATGAGCCGGTAATCCCCATAATCAAAATAAAACAGGTATGGGGATGGATTAACGGATCTGAGGGCCCGGTAAACATTGAACTCATCCCCGGTAAATGGCCGGGAATAGCTCCTGCTCAGGACAATCTGGAAAACATCTCCCCGCAGACAATGCTGCCTGCCTTTTTCCACCAGTTGCATATATTCCTGGTCTTCCATATTACCACGCTCGGTCCCTTTCAGGCTAAAAGGGAAACCCGGGCAGTCTGTTCTCCGGATCAACGTCTCCACTGCCCCTGCATCTCCTGAAATCCCGGGAATCACATTCTCGGAGAGATACAATTCATCCTTGAAATGATGGATGGCGATCACATACTGATACAGGCGGTACCGCATCAGGGGAATGACCGGGGCTGATCCCCTTTCCCTGAGCGTTATCGTGTCAAAGAACTGCACGGCATCAAAACTGGTGTATCCATATAATCCTTCGGCAAATGGTAATGCGGAAGTTGAAGTGATTTCAAAACGGTCCATGAATTCATTGAGGTATCCCACTACTTCAAGGGCTGAAGTCACTGGCCTTTTTTCTACCCGGCTTTCCCCGGGGAGCTTGAATTCAAACTGTCCTGGGTCTGAGATCTCGATGCCTGCCAGGGGATTGATGCAGATATAGGAATAACTCCGTTCCCTGCTGTGGTAATCGGTACTTTCCAGCAGCACGGATCCCGGATAACGATCCCGGATCCGCAGATAAATGCCCACCGGGGTATATATATCAGCCAGCATTTTCTTTGTCCTGGTGTCAATGGTGATCTTTTTCATAATTTTTCCCCTTATCTCCGGTCTACCCGGATCTGGTCAGCAATTAAGGCCCTTAATGCAGAAGGCCCGCTGTGTTCAGCGGGCCTTCTGCATTTATCCTGGGCATAACAGACTACGGCACTGCAACACGGTGATCAGTTACTGATCCCATGCCACCACCAAAACCTGAATATGCAAAAATGTTTCATTTGTAAGGACAAAATTGTAAAACAAATGGCATTTATCCAAAAAAATTTAAAATCAGGGGAAAAACACAAATTTCGGTATTGTCTCAGTTTGAATATTTACTATTGCTACTAAGCAATACCTAAGACAATATCCTCAAAGATCATATTAATTGTAACTCACTCAATACTGCCAATTAGAATTAATTCAAATCCAGGTTTATAAGCGAGTGCTTCTTGGGAAATGTCCTTGTTTTGAAATGACCGGTCGATTAGGATTTGTCATATTGATCCCTTGCTGGGGATAGTCCATAAGCCCTCCTTCAACAGAAAGATCCCGGGCCTAGCCTAACATGGGGTTTTCAATATTATTGTCCGGTTACCTGAACAAAAGCACTTCTATGGGGTGGCGGCATTGGAATATACGGTCCTTTAACTGATTCCCAGATCATGGCATTCATTTCAGCATCTGGAACTGCATCGGCCCGGCTCAGGTCCAGACCTGCAGATTCAGTTGCACCAAGATTGATTCCCGGGTTCCTGTTATTGATATCTACCTTTGCCGGCAATGAATTGAATGGGGTCAGGTCCGGAGTTCCAGTGAAACTTCGGTACATCGGAGTGGCAGCGGCATCATACTGGCTCATCGGTTTCATGCCGATGATGAGCTCAATGGTTCTCAGTAAACCTGTGGTGGAATACATGGTATGGTCGACGTAATGCCTTTTTACAAAGGGACTGATGATCAGGGCAGGTGAACGGTGGGCATCTACATGATCAGGACCATCCTGGGCATCGTCTTCAAGAACGAAAATAACCGAGCTTGTCCACACCGGGCTATGGGAAATATGATCCACCAGCCTGCCCAGGGCCAGGTCATTGTCAGCCACATGGGCAATGGGGGTATAGGCTCCTCGCTCAAGTCCGCTGGTATGGTCCTGCGGAAGATAGATGGTATTAAGTACCGGAACGGCATGTATGCTGACCAGGGAATCGAAATCGTGTTGCCATATCTTTTCTCGGTAGACATCCTGAATGCTGAGATCCCAGCCAGGATATGTAGTGCAGTAATGACCCCTAAGGGCTAATTTCCCCATATAGCCTTTTTGAAAGAATTCTCCGTAATCCCGGAACGAGATCCCGGCTTTCTGGCAATGAGCCCAGATATAGCCGCCATCCGGACGGGCTAGTTTCCTGATCCCCTCGAAATCATAAATTCCTCCCCGGCCGCTGTATTGGGTAGGCCAGACTTTGTTGACATAATCAGTAGCATAGGCGCCCATTGACCAGTTGTGGCCGTCTGCACTTACCGTTGCATCCACATAGAAGTTGTCTAACAGTACAAAATCCCGGACAATGCCATGTGCATTGGGGGTCACTTTTTCACCGAACAGGCAGAGGCTGGAGTCCCCGTTCCCTTCCTTAATATCTCCGAAAACCTGATCGTAGGTCCGGTTTTCCCGGATGATGTAAAATACATGCTTAATGGGAGAAAAAGCACCAACCTGCCGGGGTATGGGATTGCCTTGCAGCCCTGGAGCTAATGCTTCTTTCCCGGGAGAATATGGGGTATTGCGGAAAACAGCTTCAGTAAATGCCTGAAGTGAAGGGCCATCCGGTACTGCTACCACGGAGATCGTTCCCTTGAACAGGCTTCCGATATACTGAACGGCTATATTTTTCCCGCCAATTGCTGGATGTCCGGGAGTCAGGGGATCCGGTCCCCCTGGATTGGCCATCGAGGTCATGCCCCTGCCATTGGCTGCGTATATATGGTTGCCAGAGACCCTGACACAGGTAGGGTACCAACCCACAGGGATGAATCCCCTGGAATGGCTGTTGCCCGGATGGGAAACATCAAATACTGCCAGACAATTATTGTCTGCATTGGCAACATATAAGGTCTTCTGGTCCGGAGAAAGAGCCAGGCTGTTCGTAGTGGATCCGGGAGGGGAGTGCGGATATAGGGTAGCAATAAGGGTTTCTATTACCCGGTTGTCTGTGGTCCTTATTACAGATACTGAATTATCATTGGCATTGGCCACAAAAAGGAATCTGCCATTATCCGAAAGGGCAAGGTCATTGGGATGGCTGCCCACGGGGATCTCAGCTTTTATAACGCCTGATGACACATCGTAAACAGCTACTTTGGCTCCGCCCCACAGGGAAATATACAGCCATTTTTTATCAGGAGACAATACACAGGTGTATGCTTCATTTCCGAGCAGAACCCGGTGAATTACTTTCCGTGTCCTCAGATCGACAATATACAAGGACCGGTTTTCCCGGGTGACCACATATAGACGATGCCTTTGCTCATCCAGATCAAGCCCGGCCGGGCTGATCTTCACCGGCCAAGGATTACCCAGCTTGATGGTATCTGTGTTTACCAGCCTGTCATGTATTATCCGGTAGTGGATAATGATATTGTCATTGCCTCCGGAGACATAGAGGGACTTGCCGTTTCTGCTGAATTTAAGACCAAACCATGCTTTGCCGATTATTTTGTCATCCAGAACCCGCCGCTGGTTAGGATCGATCAAAGTAATGGATTGATTGCCATCTCCGTTGTTGGTCACAGCCAGATATTTTCCTCCGGGCGATACTGCCATGTTCAGGGGCAGATCCTCTTTAAGGGGAATGGTGAAACCTGCAGGTGAAAGGGACCATCCGTCCGGCAGCATGATGCGTCTGTGGTTAAGTATTTTTTGTTCCCCGGTGAAAGATTGCTGGGCGGTGACTTGATTTCCCGGGCCCTGGGTGGCAGCAATCAGGAGCAGGCAGGGTAGTATTCGCATTTGGACGGCTTTCAAGGGCAAACTTATGTCAACAAAACGAGGTTCCAATGGTTCGAAGCCAGGTCGATTTCCATTTAGCAATAATTTAATGTAACCTTAATGGGACAAACTCAGTAGTTTTTCAATGCTTAAAACCTTCAAATACAGGATTTATCCGACCAGGAAACAGCAGGTGCTGATAAATAAGGGTTTTGGCTTCAACCAGTATGTGTATAATGGTCTTTTGATTACCGATAATTTATTTTGTTAAAAGGCAGTATCCGTCCGGTCAAGTGCACCTTGTTTTAGGGCATGATGTCGTTATAGCTTTAACCCATGAATCTCAACTGAACCAATATATAAACTGAAATGTGCCAACTATACAATGTAACAATCCCGTCAAATTGATAGAGGAGCTCTTACCCCAGAGCTGTCAGCTGAAGTTGAAGTCTGATGACCCCTCTCCCTGAAAATATAATCCCTGGAATTTTAAAGATTTACCTGTTCAAACAGGGCGGTGGATAACAGGGACTTGGCCGGAGGGATACCCTAAAAGATATTTTTTGTTCGTTTCCTGAAAGCCCGTTATTTAATATCTTCCATGAAGTCTGTAATAAAATGGTAAAGGTTAGTAATCCTTATGTCGTGCTGAGTGGTAAAAGAATCGCTTTCAGGGGTAATGATATATTTATACCTTGGTTGCAGATCCTCCATGCTACTGATAAATCCCTTTGAGACAGCAGGTGAGTTGTTCAGCTTGATTTCAATACACGCGATTGGAGTGATGCCTTTTACCAACACTAGGTCGCATTCTGCGCCAGCTTGGGTGCGATAAAAGTATAGTTCAATATCAGTTGATTTTCGCTGATAGATCTGCTCTATGACATAGCCCTCCCAGGATCCACCTACCCCTGGATGTCCCAGCAACGAATCATAGTCGGGTATTTGCAGCAACCGATGGTTTATTCCGGAATCACGGATATATATTTTAGGAGATTTCACCAATCGCTTTTTTGAGTTCACAAACCATGGGGGTAGTCGCCTTATTAAATATCCTCCTTCCAGAAAACTTAAATATCTCAACACGGTTGGCGCGCTAACTCCCAGAGAGCGGGCAAACACTTCTGCATTCCAGATATTTCCATTGGAATGTGCCAGCATGGTCCAGAAGTTGCGCAGAATTACCGGCGAAAGATCCACGCCAAACAAATGACCAAGATCCCTTTCGATATAACTCCGGATGAAATCATTCAGCCATTCTTTGCATTCTTCTTCATTCCTGGCTAATAATGCATTCGGGAAACCACCCCTGAACCAATGTTTTTTGTAGCCCTGGTCGGCAGGTAATTCTGTGAGGCCAATTACAGTCAATTCCATATAAGCAATACGTCCGGCAAGGGATTCAGAAATACCTTTTACCAGCGATGGGGAGGCTGAACCAAGCAAAATAAAACGGCCAGGAGTGCTGTTTGCATCAATTATGGGACGCAATATGGAAAAAAGTTCAGGGATAAGCTGTACCTCATCAACAATGACACAGGCTTTTTGGAGCGAACTGAGATAACTAAAGCCATCATACAGCTTTAACCTGTCCCGCGGATTTTCCAAATCCAAATAGCGACAGTCCGGTTGGTTTTTTCCAATAGTTTTCGCAAGGGTTGTCTTACCCACCTGTCTTGGTCCCAAAATGGCGATTGAAGGAGATCTCCGAAGCGCTTTCTCCACTGACTGCTGTAAAAAACGTGGAATCATACCCTCCAAAAGTACATCTATTATCCTAGCTAATCAAAAGTTTAATCTTTGATTTACTAGGATATTGTTAAAATCTGGACAGCCAAACAGGTTGGATGGTGAATAGTTAACCTGGGGAGTAGGAATAAATTGTGGTCAATGGAACATGCAAAATGACATATTCAGGTCAACAGGCAGAAAATCAATCATAAATGGGGTTTGTATATTAAGCAAATGGCAATCAATATCAAAAAACATAAAAGTTGACTTATTCCGAGAAGTTATCCGATTCGATCCGGAAATCCAATTGGTAATCTTTTTCATCTGTTGGCATTGAGGGTCATAATAGTTTAACCCAGCATGAGGTTAATATCTGTCTACATCGGAGGTCAGTTCCGGATATACGTAATTTATAGAAAAGCTAATCCCTGATATATCCATAATTTTACCTGAAATACCATTATTATCATCATCTCATGGAAATTGAACTTGATCTGGAGAAAATTGCCACCGTTGCCTTGGACCGGCAGGAAGAAAATACGCAATTCAGGGCCTTCCTGAAGGAAGTGGACAGCAGCCTACTTGATGATCGCATACATGCCCTGAACCGGGAAGTTTCCGGAAAAATTGACTGCACAACCTGTGGCAATTGCTGTCGTGCCTTTATGGTTTCCCTGGACAGGGAAGATGTCTCCCGGCTTTCCCAACACCTGCATACCCCAAAGGAAAAGTTCACTAAAAAATATCTTGAAAAAAGTCAGATGGGCGAATACATCTTCAGCCATATACCCTGCAGTTTCCTGAAAGGGAACGAATGCTCGGTCTATGAAGGACGCCCGGAGGATTGCCGCTCTTATCCCCATTTACAAAAAAAAGATACCCAGCTCCATTTACAGGCAATCATCACCAGCTATGGCATTTGTCCCATCGTATTCAATGTGCTGGAAAAATTGAAGGATGCCTATGGATTTTTCTTTCAAGCTGTCGATTAAATATCATACTGTTAATTTAAATTATTGATTATCATTAATTTATAAATTAATTGGATAAATTAGGAATTGAATTCCTAATTTATCCAATAAGGGATTATTTTTGACCTGATGATTGACCGGAAAGCAAGTACCAAGCTCTTGCAGTTAGCCCATACTTTTAAATCTGTAGCGGTAACTGGACCCCATCAATCCGGAAAAACCACCCTCGTCAAATCACTTTTCCCTGATAAACCCTATGTTTCTCTGGAAAATCCCGAAACCAGGAGGTTTGCCCTGGAAGATCCCAGGGGCTTGCTGGATAAATATCCGGATGGGGCGATCCTGGATGAAGTGCAAAGAGCGCCGGAGCTATTTTCTTATTTGCAGGAAATACTGGATGATTCCCCCAATCCCGGAAAATTCATCCTGACGGGATCCAATAACTTTCTTTTACAGCAAAACATAGTACAGACGCTTGCCGGTAGAATAGCCCTGATGAACCTGCTGCCATTCAGCCTGGAGGAAATATATCCGGACAGACTTAATCTTCCAGGCCTGAACAACATATTGCTGACCGGTCTTTACCCCCCCCTATTTGACCTTTATCCGGCTCCGCAGGATTGGTTCCCCAACTATATCCGCACTTATGTGGAGAGAGATGTCAGACAAATCAGGAATATTACGGATCTGGTCGTATTTGAGCGATTCATGGGGCTACTGGCCGCGAGAACCGGACAGGAGCTTAACCTGTCCTCGCTGGCAGTCGAAACAGGAATGGATACCAAAACCATTCAATCCTGGGTCAGCGTGCTTGATGGCAGTTATATCATTTACCTGTTGAGGCCGCACTACAGGAATTTCAATAAAACGATCATCAAAAGGCCCAAAGTATATTTTTATGATACTGGACTGATTTGTTCTCTTTTAGGGATAAGGGCTGAAGCACAATTAGAAAATCATCCCATACGGGGAAGTCTTTTTGAGACGTTGATCGTTACGGAACTGGTAAAAAAAAGAATCAACGCAGGTGTACCCGTCAACCTATATTACTGGAGGGATAAAACTGGCCATGAAGTTGATTTGATCATTGACCAGGCAGGACAATTAACCCCCATGGAAATCAAGTCAGGCAAAACCATTAATGAGGAGTTTTTTAAAAATTTAATCTACTGGAACTCCTTAAGCGGGGAAAGCAAAGGATACCTGATATACGGAGGCGGGCAGGAACAGCACCGAAGCCATGGTCTGGAAGTTGTTCCCTGGGTTAATCTGGTCTACAGGGATTTCTGATCCCCCATGCTGCATAGACTAAAAGACCAACCCGGAAAATGAGAAAATGCTGCCCTGCCCAGGAAAAATATTAACCAGGCAGAAATAGCCCTTGGGTGTGCTGCTGTCTTTCACAGTACCCCTTTGGTGCTCGGTAGTTCGAAGTGGTCCACATCCCTGCTAACCGCCATTTTAAGGGCCCGGGCAAATGCCTTGAATATGGCCTCAATCTTATGATGTTCATTTTCCCCTTCAGCCCGGATATTCAGGTTACATTTAGCTCCGTCGGCAAAAGACTTGAAAAAATGAAAAAACATTTCAGTAGGCATTTCGCCGATCCGTTCCCGCTGAAACCGGGTATCCCAGACCAGCCAGCTCCTTCCCCCAAAATCTAAAGCGACCTGGGCCAGGCAATCATCCATCGGCAGACAGAACCCAAAGCGGCCTATTCCCCGTTTATCCCCCAAGGCAAGGGAGATGGCTTCCCCAAGGGTTATCCCCGTGTCTTCAATGGTATGATGTTCATCCACATGCAGGTCTCCATTGACCTTGATATCCAAATCCAGGTTGCCATGGCGGGCTACCTGCTGCAGCATATGATCAAAAAATCCCAGACCGGTGGCTATGTCCGAATGACCTTTTCCCTCCAGACAGACCCTGACTAAAATGTCCGTTTCGTTGGTTTTTCTCCGGTGTTCCGCTTCCCGGGAACCCAGTTTCAGCCATTCATATATTTTTTTCCATTCTGTAGTTTCCAGGACAATCACTTCCTTCAGTTCCTCCCGGGTAACCGGAAATTCCTGGCTACCCAGGCCGCTGCCATCATTCAACCAGATGGCCCTTGTGCCCAGATTCCTGGCCAATAACACATCTGTAATCCGGTCCCCGATGACCAGGGAGTTTTTAAGGTCATAATCCGGTGTTTTATAGGCTAACAGGGCTCCGGTGCCTGGTTTACGGTTTGGGGAGGGAGCATGGGAAAAACTCGTGTCAATGAACTCCGCATCAAAGACGATGCCTTCATTGCGCAGTGAACGGAGGAAAAATTCATGGACCTGAAGGAACTTATCCTTAGGAAATGCTGGAGTGCCCATTCCATCCTGGTTGCTTACCAGGACCAGCTCATAGTCCAGTTCAGCCGAAATCCGGGACAGATATTGAAATACCCCCGGATAAAATTCCAGTTTTTCCAGGCTATCCACCTGGTGGTCGGGAGGTTCCCTGATCAGGGTGCCATCCCGGTCAATGAACAGTACTTTTTTCATGGGAATAAAGTTTAAGTTCCCGGATAAGCCCCTCATTTTCTGCCGGTGTGCCAACCGTAATGCGGAGGCAGCCTGCACATAATTCCACCCGGGATCTGTCCCGGATGATCATGCCCTGGCTCACCAGGTATTTATAGATCCCTACCGGATCAATCGTTTTGACCAGCAGGAAGTTTGCCTCGCTGGGATATACTTCCAGGATTCCGGGTATCCCGCCCAACCCCTGTGCCAATTGTTCCCGACCGCTGACAATCTGTTTTATCCAGCCATTCACCTGCTCCCTGTTTTCCAGGGCCTGTAAAGCCAGGTCCTGGGAAGCCTGTCCGATATTATAAGGCGGCTTGATCCGGCTGAGCACCTCCGTCAGCTCCACACTGGAAAATGCCATCCCGATACGCAGGGCAGCCAGGCCCCAGGCCTTGGATAGGGTCTGCAATACCACCAGGTTGGGATACTCATCCAGTTCCAGGGTAAAAGACCGGTACCTGGAAAAATTAATATAGGCCTCATCGATGACCACCAGCCCCGAAAAATTGTTCAGGATGACTTCGATATCTTCCCTCCGGAGTGCATTTCCGGTAGGGTTATTCGGAGAACAGAGAAAGATCAATTTGGTATGGCTGTCCAGGGCCCGTTCAATCCCTTCCAGATCAAGCTGAAACCGGGGAGTCATCGGCACCTTTCTCACTTCCACATTGTTGATATGGGCACAGACCTCGTACATGCCATAGGTGGGTGGGCAGATGAGCATATTATCCTGCGCCGGTTCACCAAAGGCCCGGATCACCAGATCAATACATTCATCACTGCCATTACCCAGGAAAATCCGCTCGGCGGGTACTCCCTTAATGTCCGAGATTTTTTGCTTCAGTACTGATTGATGCGGATCCGGGTACCGGTTATACGGTACTGGCAGGGGGGAGCCAAAGCTATTTTCATTAGCATCCAGAAATACTGCGGCTTTCCCGCTGAAATCATCCCGGGCAGAGGAATAGGGCACCAACTTCTTAATATTTTCCCTTATTATCCGGCTCAGTTCAAACATATAATTGTAGTAATCCGTCTACACGGGATTGACTTTATCCGGTATATCCATGTAATTCAGGCGAAGGCTAACCGATCTTCGGTGCCCTTCCAACCCCTCGGCAGCAGCCATGGTTTCCACTATGGGACCGATCTTTGCCAAGCCTTCCCAGGTCAGTTTCTGGATGGTGATCTTTTTAACGAAGCTGTCCACGGATACCCCACTGTATAACCGCGCAAATCCCCCCGTCGGAAGGGTATGATTGGTGCCGGAGGCATAATCACCCACACTCTCCGGCGCATAATTACCCAGGAAAATGGAACCTGCATTGACGATCCGCCCGGCGAGCTTTTCCTCTTCCCGACAGCTGATGATCAGGTGCTCCGGAGCATATTCGTTCACCAGGTCAATCGCCTCATCCATGTTTTCCAGCAGGATGACCCGGCTATTTTCCAGGGCTTTGCGGGCAATTTCACCGCGGGGGAGATCTTTCAGCTGATCTGCCAATTCCTTCAGGACCTGCTGCACCAGGGGTTCATGGCAGGTCAGGAGCATGACCTGGCTGTCCGGCCCATGCTCTGCCTGGGAAAGCAGGTCAGCGGCTATAAAGGCGGCAATGGCCGAATCATCTGCGAGAATAGCCAGTTCCGTGGGCCCTGCCGGAATATCAATGCCCACTCCCGATATATTGACCAACCGCTTGGCACAATGGACATATTGGTTGCCGGGACCGAAGATTTTATACACCGCCGGGACGGTCTGGGTCCCGAAAGCCATTGCCCCGATAGCCTGGGCTCCGCCAATACAGAAAATCCTGAATATACCCACCAGGCCTGCCGTATAAAGTATGGCCGGGGGCACCTTCCCTCCCGGCCCGGGGGGAGTGCACAGAACGACCTCCCGGCAGCCGGCCAGCCTGGCGGGAATGCCCAGCATGAGCAAGGTGGAAAACAAGGGAGCGGAACCTCCCGGAATGTATAACCCCACTTTATCGATGGCGGTACTCCTTCTCCAGCAGGTCACGCCAGGCATGGTCTCCAGGATCCGGATTCCTTCCACCTGGAGGGAATGAAATGCTTCAATATTAGCAGCTGCCTGCTGGATCGCGGATTTAAGGTCATTGGGAATCAAAAGTCCAGCCCCGGAGATCTCCTGCTGAGGCACTGTAAATGCATCCAGGGACACCCCGTCAAATTCCTGGGTGTATTTCCGGACAGCGGAATCTCCGTTTAGCCGGATATCGGCCAGAATTTCCGCGACCTGCCGTTCCAGATGGGTGTGGTCAAGCCGGGGCCGTTCCAATATACCTGCCCATGTAGCCCTTTCCGGATGCCTGATCACCTCCATCATTGCCTTGTATTTATAGGATCATTTTTTCAATCGGAACGACCAGGATTCCCTGGGCTCCGTTGGCTTTAAGATTCTCGATGATTTCCCAGAAATCATCTTCATTGACCACCGAATGCACGGAACTCCAGCCTTCCTCAGCCAGGGGAAGTACGGTGGGGCTCTTCATACCCGGGAGCAGGCCGATGATCTGCTTTAACTTATCATTGGGGGCATTGAGCAATATATATTTATTATTGCGGGCCTTCCGTACGGCATTGATTCGGAATAGCAATTTCTTTAACACCAGGTCCCGGTCAACGGACAATGATTTGCCTGCGATCAGGACAGCCTCTGATGCCAGTATGGTTTCCACTTCCTGAAGGCCGTTCATGAACAGGGTGGATCCGCTGCTCACCAGATCGCCAATGGCATCAGCCAGCCCGATGCCAGGGGCAATTTCCACGGATCCGGATATCTCATGGATCTCTGCCCGGATATGGTTTTTTTCCAGGAATTTCCCGACAATCACCGGATAACTGGTGGCGATGCGCAATCCGTTCAGGTCAGCCAGGGAATGATAATTCAGGGTCCTGCTGACCGCTATGGAAAGCCGGCAACGGCCAAACCCTAGTCTTTCCAGGACATGCACCTGTTTTTGCCTTTCCAAAACAATGTTCTCTCCGACAATGCCCGCATCAGCTACTCCGTCTTCTACATACTGGGGGATATCGTCATCCCGAAGAAAAAAAACTTCCAGCGGGAAATTACTGGCCTCGGTTTTCAGCTTATTGGCTCCGTTATTGAGGTCTATCCCGCAATCCCTGAGGATACGCACCGAATCCTCATGCAACCTGCCGGCTTTCTGAATAGCTATCCTGAGTTTCATCGCGAATGACAATAAATGGGGTTGAACATGTTTCCTACTTTAAAAGAAAAAAGACCTACCTGGTGGGTAAGCCTTTCGGAATAATTTATGCCTTATTGCATAACCTCATCTCTGCTTACCGGAGAGTAAGTGTCCGAGATGATGGGTATACGGGTTGATCTTCATGATTTTAACGGGCTCTTTGTACAAAGCAGGGCCAAAATTAATGGTTATTTATCAGAATCTGCCCATTTTTTGCATGACCCGGTAAATTCCGATCTTTGATATTGTACCGGGTATACCCGGATTAATAGGATGAAAAGAATTACCCTTTATGCCACGACCCTGGTCATGATCACCTGCTGGACCCTTCCGGCCTGTAAAAAATCCGCGGTTCCCCCCCAGGGGTCTGTGGATACCAACCAATACCATCCGCCCGTCCTGGATACCACGGGTTATACCCTGGTCTGGAGCGATGAATTCAACTATACGGGATTGCCGGACAGCACCAAATGGGGATATGATGTCGGTAACGGATCTTCCGGATGGGGAAACAATGAACTGGAATATTATACCGCAGACAGCCTGTCCAATGCCCGGGTGGAAAATGGCTATTTGATCCTGGAAGCCAGGAAGCTGGTCATGGATGGGTTCAATTACACTTCCGCGCGGCTGGTGACCCGTGAAAAAGCGGACTGGGAGTATGGCAAGATCGTGGTGCGCGCCAAACTGCCTTCCGGAAGAGGTACCTGGCCGGCTATCTGGATGCTTGGTGCCGAACAACCCCTTGTCTGGCCCGATGACGGGGAAATCGATATTATGGAAGAAGTGGGATTCCAGCCCAATATTATTCACGGTTCAGTGTATACCAAAAGTTTCAACTGGTCCCTGAACACCCCGCAAACCAATGCAGTGACCATGATCAATACCCAGGACAGTTTCCACCTGTATAGTATGGTCTGGACTCCGGACCAGATCAACCTTTATGCAGATACCGCGCTGATCCTTACCTTTTACAACCAACATAAAACCTTTGCAGAATGGCCCTTTGACAATAAATGCTACCTGCTGTTGAATATTGCCATCGGAGGGAACTGGGGTGGTCAGCAGGGAGTGGATGACAACATATTCCCCCAGGATATGGTCATCGATTATGTCCGGGTTTACCAGAAACAACCCTGAAGGTCTTATTCAGCACCCCTTGGTCCTTTTGAATAATACCCTTAACTTTGCGCCGGGCAAGTCTTATACGACCAGCTCCTGCTGAACCCCCCCAGGGCAGGAATGCAGCAAGGGTAAGTGGTTGAAGCGGTGCGATATAAGTAACTTGCCTTTTTTTATTGGCATAAAACCTGCACTCCTTAATTGATTAAAATCAACTTTCCGATTAACTTTAATTTCGACAACCATGAAATTTTTCATTGATACCGCCAACCTGGATCATATCCGGGAAGCTTATGAACTGGGAGTACTCGACGGCGTAACGACCAATCCTTCCTTAATGGCCAAGGAAGGGATCAAGGGCACGGAAAATATCTATAAACACTATAAGACTATCTGCGAACTGGTGAAAGGAGGGGATATCAGTGCGGAGGTTTTATCCACGGATTTTAAGGGAATTGTGGAGGAAGGCAAGAAACTGTCTGCCATTCATCCCAATATCATCGTGAAAGTACCGATGATAAAGGAAGGCGTCAAAGCCATAAAATGGTTTACTGACAACGGGATAAAAACGAACTGCACCCTGGTATTCTCCGCCGGGCAGGCTTTACTGGCTGCCAAGGCAGGGGCAAAATATGTTTCTCCATTTATCGGCCGGATCGATGATAGCAATTGGGACGGTTTACTGCTAATTGAACAGATCGCCCATATTTACTCCCTGCATGGATATGAGACGGAGATCCTTGCGGCTTCTATCCGCAGTTCCCTGCATATTGTTAAATGTGCCGAAATGGGAGCCAATGTGATCACGGCACCGCTGGATGCGATTCTTGGATTACTGAAACATCCCCTAACCGACCTGGGATTGGCTAAATTCCTGGAAGACGCAAAAAAACTATAATCTTTTCCCGGAAATTTTCCAGCATCCTGAAACTGACTTGTTTACAAACAATACGCTACAGTAGTTAATTTGCTATTCTTAGAAACTATTCCCGGTAACCTATCACCCGCGTTATATAAAGAGTTATCTGCTTTATTTGTACCGGGTTGAGGTGAAATAATAAATAGGATTTTACAAACAAGATTTTACATGAAATAAAATATTATATTTATTAGCAATATCAATTTCTTGAAAACTTTATGGTATAAGTTCCGGGGCGTTTAAAATCCCCTTGAATTCCCGGGTATTAATCTTAGCTTTAGATACGATAAGCACTAAGCAATCATTTCAACTCCTGATCTCTTTGGTGCATGGTCAATGGTTAAATAAATCTTTTATTGAGTAAATAGATTCGTCACTTGAAATAATAATATGAAGGGAGTATTTCTATCGGTTTGTACTTTTTTTATAACAGGCTGTATATTCGGACAGGCGCAGAAAGGATCGGTTAAATATCAAAATAGCGAACTACCTGCGGCGGTTATTGTTTTACCTTATTCCCCGGATTTTGTCAGTGAAGGCATGATTGATTACTTTAATAAAAAAGGCAAAACCAAAGAGAATGATTTAAAGGGGTTTATAACTTTCAGAAATGTTAAATTGCTGGAAAGCGACAGTAATAATGCCGATTTGTATTTCAAGATTGAACAGGAAAGCAGACGGGAAAGGGGAACTTCAATAATTTCCCTCCTGCTTTCAAAACCCAAAAATGGGGATATGACTGGGATTGGCACGCAATCTTTAACTATGGATCAGGCAAAGACCTGGCTAAATAATTTAGCGCGAGCCATGCAGGCCTATAGCCTGGAATTAAAAATAAGGAATCAAAACGACGTGGTTATTAAAGCAGAAACCAAATTGAATAATTTGACTGATTACGAAGTAAACATGGAAAGAAAGAGATTAGATTTGGAAAAGAAGATTCAGGAAAATAAACAAGAGCAACAGGTACAGATGACAGAGATTGAAAATCAAAAGCAAAAGCTGTCAGCTTTAATCAGTCAAAGGAAATAATCCTCCTCCCGTAAACATTGGTTAATGTGGAGTTTGCCGGTACCATACAAATAAAATGGCAAGGAACCTGCTTTGTGAGCAGGTATTCAACTTCCTGAACCGATGCCATCATCCAATCAAGCTATGGAAAATATCGTGCTTTTTGATTTCCGGGCCGCATGGGAAACTTCCGGCCCTTTAGCAATTCCCAAAAAACTTCAGTGCCAATTTGCAGACTGATGGCTAATTTACTTCCACACCGATCTTTAGGGCACTACGCATAAAAAAATACTGCAATGGATTAAATAATTATCTTCAGATTTTAAAGTATTGATCTATAAAAATCCTATGGAAAAATTCATCCTTGCTTTGGATCAGGGTACGACCAGCTCGAGAGCTATTATATTCGATCATCAAGGCAGTATCCGCTCCATGGGACAAAAAGAGTTCACCCAGTTTTATCCCAAACCCGGATGGGTCGAACATGATGCCCTGGAAATTTGGAAAACCCAAAAGGAAGTGGCTAATGAGGCAATTCAAAAAGCCGGGCTGTCCAAAGATCAACTCATTGCCATAGGCATCACCAACCAGCGGGAGACCACGATTGTCTGGGATAGATCTACGGGTAACCCGATAGCCCCGGCCATCGTCTGGCAGGATCGCAGGACTGCTGATTTCTGCGGGGAACTTCAAAAACAGGGACTTTCGGGCCTGATCTCTCAAAAAACAGGACTCCTTATTGATGCCTATTTCTCCGGCAGCAAACTGAAATGGATCCTGGACCATATACCGGGAGCCCGCCAGCAGGCCGGGGACGGCAAGCTGGCATTTGGCACCGTGGACAGTTGGCTGGTATGGAATCTGACCGGAGGGAAAGTGCATGTGACGGATGTCTCCAATGCATCCAGAACCCTGCTATTCAATATCCATACCCTGGACTGGGATGAGCAGCTGCTTCAACTTATGGATATCCCCCGCTCTATGCTACCGGAAGTCAGGTCTTCTTCAGAAATTTATGGCGTATCCGGTGATGCTCTCCTGATACCGGATATCCCCATTTCCGGTATTGCCGGAGATCAGCAGTCTGCCCTCTTCGGCCAGATGTGTACCCGGCCCGGAATGGTGAAGAATACCTATGGGACCGGATGTTTCCTGGTCATGCATGCCGGAGAAAAACCCATGCTTTCTCAACATAACCTGCTCACGACCGTAGCCTGGAAAATCGGGGATAAAGTGAGCTATGCCCTGGAGGGCAGCATTTTCATTGCAGGCGCGGTGGTGCAATGGCTTCGCGATGGGCTGGGTATGATCAATCATTCATCCGAAGTGGAACAATTGGCTCAAAGTGTACCTGATAACGGAGGAGTTTACCTGGTTCCGGCCTTTGCTGGGCTGGGTGCACCGCACTGGGATCCTCATGCCAGGGGAACGATGCTGGGAATTACCCGCGGCACCAGGGCTGCCCACCTGGCCAGGGCAGCCCTGGAAAGCATGGCTTACCAGACCAAGGATGTACTGAACGCCATGGAAGCAGATTCAGGCATACCCATCCGTGAACTCCGGGTAGACGGGGGAGCTTCATCCAATAATATGCTGATGCAATTCCAGGCGGATATCCTGGAAGTTCCGGTCGTCAGGCCAAAGGTCACAGAAACCACGGCGCTTGGCGCAGCTTACCTGGCGGGCTTGGCAACCGGGTTCTGGAAAAACCAGGAAGAGATCCAAGAACAATGGCAGCTGGACCGTTGTTTTGTTCCCCAAATGACCCCATCCAAAGTCCATGACCTCACCGCAGGATGGCAACGGGCGGTTCGGGCTGCCCTGTCATGGGCTGCCGATAAGCCAGCCTGATAATCCCTTTTCTGGAATAATCCGATCTATGGACCGTCAGCAAATGATCAGCCGCCTCAGCAATACTTCCCATATCTGGGATATGATCATCATCGGAGGAGGCGCCACCGGCCTCGGTACAGCAGTCGATGCTTCAGCCCGGGGTTATGGTACTTTGCTGCTGGAACGAGCAGATTTCTGTCAGGAAACCTCCTCCAGGTCCACCAAACTGGTGCATGGCGGCGTTCGCTATTTGCAACAGGGTAATATCTCGCTGGTGCTGGAAGCCCTCCGGGAACGGGGACTGCTTTTACGCAATGCCCCTCATCTGGTGCATAACCAGGCATTTGTGGTACCGAATTACAAATGGTGGGAAGGCCCCTTCTATGGGGCGGGCCTCAAAGTGTATGATATGCTGGCCGGGAAGCTTGGCCTGGGTAAATCTACCTGGTTATCCCGGGAAGAAACGTTGAGGCGGATACCGGCCCTGGAAGCGGAGGGATTGCGTGGAGGGGTGATCTACCATGACGGGCAATTCGATGATGCCCGACTGGGTATAACCCTGGCGCTTACTGCAGCAGACCAGGGGGCTACCCTCCTCAATTACCTGGAAGTCCTCGGATTAATGAAACAAGACAAAATGGTCTGCGGAGTGATGGCCAAAGACCAGTTCAGCGGAAAAGAATATGAGATCAGGGGAAAAGTGGTCATCAATGCCACCGGGGTGTTCACGGACCGGGTGATCCGGTGGGATGATACTTCCGCAGTTCCTCTTATCGCCCCCAGCCAGGGGGTACATATCGTCCTGGATAAGGAATTCCTGGGAGGGGACAGTGCCGTGATGGTTCCCCATACGGATGATGGGCGGGTCCTTTTTGCCGTGCCCTGGCTGGATAAAGTGGTGATCGGAACTACGGATACCCCGGTAAGCATACCCAAATCATCGCCGAGACCGCTACCGGGGGAAATCGATTTCCTGCTTAACCATGTATCCAGATACCTTGCCCGTCACCCGGGGCCTGCAGATGTGAAGAGCATGTTTGCCGGATTGCGCCCCCTGGTAAAAACAAATAAAGATCAGCAAACGGCTTCATTGTCCCGGGATCATTTTCTGTTCATTTCCAGTTCCGGGCTCCTCACGATAGCCGGAGGAAAATGGACCACCTACCGCAAAATGGCACAGGATGCGGTGGACCAGGCTGCGCTGATCGCCGGTCTGGAAAAATATCCTTGCCCGACGGAACAGCTGCATGTTCATGGGTGGCAGGAGGATTCCGATTTCCTTGATCCCTTGCATGCCTATGGTTCGGACACTGCTGAGCTGAGACAGCTAATGACCATTAATCCTCTTTTAGCAGAAAAGATACACCCCGATCTTCCTTATTTTAAAGCTTCCATCATTTGGGCGATCCGGCGTGAGATGGCCCTGACGCTCGAGGATGTGCTGAGCAGGCGGACTCGGGCCCTCCTGCTGGATGCCCGCGCCGCCATTGCTTCTGCTGCCGGCACCGCCAGGCTGATGGCTGCAGAACTCGGCAGGGAGAAAAACTGGGAACTGCAGGAGACTGAAACCTTTACCGCCCTGGCCCGGACCTACCTGATGGAATGATTACGGTTCTTGGGGATTTTATCGATATTTACTTTTAAAAATAATGATGAATCCACTTATTGCAGAAATATGCGGAACTGCCTTATTGTTACTACTGGGCGATGGGGTGGTAGCTAATGTGCTGCTGAACAAAACCAATGGTTACCAGAGCGGATATATCGTGATCACCCTGGGCTGGTCCATGGCAGTATTTGTTGGGGTATACACTACGGCAGCTTACAGCGGAGCCCACTTGAACCCGGCAGTCACGATTGGTCTGGCTATTGCAGGCAAATTCGCCTGGGCCCGCGTCATCCCGTATATCTGTGCCCAGATGCTGGGAGCTGCGATCGGTTCCTTCCTGGTCTGGGTATGTTACCGAAGACATTTCGATGCCACGCAGGACGCGGGTGTGAAGCTGCTGGTTTTCTGCACGATGCCCAATATCCGCAATTATGTGCAAAACCTGATCACGGAGTGTCTGGGTACTTTTGTCCTGGTCTTTGGAATACTTTGCATCACTGCGCCCAAGTCCAGTCTGGGTGCCCTGGATGCCCTTCCGGTTGCCCTCCTCATCCTGGGGGTGGGCCTGTCCCTGGGAGGACCTACCGGTTATGCGATCAACCCCGCCCGTGACCTGGCTCCCCGCATCATGCATGCCATCCTTCCGATTCCCGGCAAAGGCCCCAGTGGCTGGGGGTACGCCTGGGTTCCTGTCCTGGGTCCCCTGGCCGGAGCTGTGCTGGCAGCATTATTGCATGGCTTACTGCAATAATCATCTTGCGCAAACAACCCGCAGGACCATTCTTTCTTTCAGGGCCCCAGGTATTTTTCAGGGGTACAGGTTTACAGTTTTAATTTGATGACATGTCACAACCCAATATTCCCGATACCGGACTACCCCGTGTAGTAGTGGTAGGGGGTGGCTTCGGTGGATTAGCGGTGGTCAGGGCGCTGCTCCGGTCCATGATGCAGGTCGTATTGATTGACCGCAATAATTACCACCTTTTTCAACCCCTGCTCTACCAGGTATCCACCGCCGGTCTCGAACCGGAAAGCATTGCTTTTCCATTAAGGGGAATCTTCAGGTATAGCAAGGATTTTCATATCCGCATGGGAGAGGCCAGTAAAATAACTCCGGAAAAAAGCATCCTGGAGACCAGCATCGGTCCGATTGGTTATGACTACCTGGTCATGGCTACCGGCTCGGATACCAATTTTTTCGGAATGGCCGATATAGAGACCCATGCCATCGGCATGAAATCCCTGGTGGAGGCGATCGGGATCCGTAATTATATCCTGCGTCAGTTTGAACAAATACTGCTGATCAATGATCCCGGGGAGATTCAGTCCCGGCTTA
Source organism: Chitinophagaceae bacterium (assembly GCA_035533815.1). GTDB lineage: Bacteria > Bacteroidota > Bacteroidia > Chitinophagales > Chitinophagaceae > JANWKA01. Next base: position 2,266 of record DATLTB010000101.1, on the reverse strand, counting down.
GTTTTGTAGTCACGGGGGGTGGACCGACAGGGGTGGAACTTTCCGGTGCCATTGCTGAACTCAAGAAACATGTGCTGCCCAGGGATTATCCCGAACTCCCCATCCATCAAATGACCGTCTACCTGGTTGAAGCCAGTTCCCGCCTGTTGGCTTCCCTGAGTGAGCAGTCCTCGAGGTATGCCTTAGCATCCCTGCAAAAACTGGGAGTTAAGGTCATGCTGCAAACCTCCGTGAAGGGCTATGACGGGAATACCCTTTTACTCAGCAGCGGGGAAACCATCCGGACCCATTCGCTGATCTGGACAGCCGGTGTCCGGGGTGTACCTGTCCCCGGCCTTCCTGGGTCCTCCGTCCTGAAAAACGGGAGGGTGCAGGTGAATATTTATAATCAGGTGGAAGGATTTGATCACCTGTTTGTGGTCGGGGACATTGCCCAGCAGGTCTTTGATCCCAGGTTCCCCAAAGGTTTCCCGATGGTGGCCCAGGTGGCCATCCAGCAGGGAAGACTGGCCGCCAAAAATATAATGCGTCTGCAATCCAGGCTACCCCTGATTCCTTTCCGGTATTCCGACAAGGGCAGCATGTCCACTATCGGCCGCAATAAGGCGGTAGCTGAGACAGCAGGCCTTAGATTCAGCGGTTTCCCTGCCTGGCTCGCCTGGATGGGCGCGCACCTGGTATTCCTGATGGGATTCCGCAACAAGCTGATCGTATTCATCAACTGGGTATACCGGTACTTCAACTTTGACAACGGATCCCGGATCATCTTTCGTCGCTGGGTTTCCCCTATGGATAAGCCATCCCAACCGGGGAATGAGGAGGTAAAATAATCGCCACCAGTTTAAAAGCAGCGAAAGTATAATTTGTCATACGGCAACTTTATGATAAAAATGAGAAATTTGTTATTAAATGGTTATAATTATCTATAATGATACAAAAGCTCAGTATTAAGAACTTCAAATCCATTAAAGATATAGATCTCTCCTGCAAAAAGATCAATGTATTTATTGGAGAACCAAGTGGCGGGAAAAGTAATATTATTGAGGCCCTTTCATTGATGAGTCATGGAATTATCAATAAGGAGATATCTAAGGAAGTGATCAGGTATAAATCTATGGCTGATCTGTTTTATGATTTTAATATTAATAAACCAATCCAGGTTTTAACAAACCAAATGAATTATACTTTAACCTATGCGATAAGAGAAAATGGAGTTCCGGAGAATGAATTCGATTTCAAATTGCAAGGGAAATCCGCTGATACTTCGAATTTAAAAATAACCCATGATGGAACAATCCTGAGTTATGGGCAATTAATCCCTACCCCATTCAAATATTATCAATATAAGCGATTAAATAATTTTCAAATTGGCTACTTACCCTACTTATCCCCACCCTTTGGAGAAAACCTGCCTAGCCTATTATTAAGTAACGAAGACTTTCGTAATTGGGTTACTGAATTTTTTGAAAGCAAAGGATTTACTTTAACATTAAAACCGGCTGAAAATGAAATAAATATGAGTAAGATGGTAAATAAAAGTATATACAGCTACCCTTACTTTTCCATTTCAGAAACTCTTCAGCGCATTGTATTTTATATCATGGCGCTTAAATCAAACCAGGATGCTGTCTTGCTTTTTGATGAACCCGAAAGCAATACCTTCCCATTTTATACTAAATTTCTGGCTGAAAGGATGGCGTTAGATGTATCCAATCAAATTTTCCTGACTACCCATAATCCTTATTTATTACTTAGCTTAATTGAAAAAACACCCAAAGAAAATATAAATATTTTTGTAGTTAGGATGAAAAACTATGAAACTAATGTCACGAATTTAAATATTGAACAAATAGCAGCAGTTTTGGATTTTAATTCTGACGTCTTTTTGAACCTGGACCGGATAATAGATTGATGATGATCATACATGTGGAGTGTTCGCCAGATGAAATTTTAATTAAGGGGGGTGGTTTTACCAAAAAGCAAATTAAGCATCATCAAGGTAAATCAAGGGTTTTTGCGGCTCTCCGGAAAAGCAAAGATCAGATAGCCATGGTAGATGAAGATCCTGGATCAACAGCTCACCCATATGAGAAAGAACTCATTTTAAAAAGCGAATCGCATGATATTAAATATTTTATTGATCAAAAAAGAAATCATAAAATATTAGTTTTGAAAGGAAATTTGGAAGTTTGGATTATAGCGACATGTAAAAAAAGTACAATTAATATGGAAGAATTCGGCTTACCCCAGAGAGCCGATGAACTTC
>DATLTB010000100.1:0-17141 GCA_035533815.1 Chitinophagaceae bacterium | reverse complement strand
CTGGTGTGTGAAAACCAAGCCACCACCCTGGTCGTGGAGAATCTTGCAGTGAAGAACATGGTTAAAAACCATCATCTTGCTTTATCCATATCCGATGCGGGATGGGGGGAATTTGTCCGTCAACTGGAGTATAAATGCGACTGGTATGGTAAAAACCTGATCCGGATAGATCGGTTCTCTCCCAGTTCCAAGACCTGTTCCGGATGTGGCTATGTGCTGGATGAGCTGGATTTGTCCGTCCGGGTATGGACCTGCCCGGGATGTTCCGAAATCCATGACAGGGATATCAATGCCGCGAAAAATATCAGGAAAATGGGATTAACAACAGGGTCAGGTAGATCCGAAGTGCCCGCGGAGCAGCGGCGATTACGCCGGGCGAAGAAACGGGAAAGTATACAAGTCCCAACAAGTATATAATTGCCATAACTAATACCCGGCGCAGTCATCAATTGTGCTTTCAGATATGCCCCTACACCCAAAAATTAATATCGAAACCCGGAGCACGGGAGATACCGGATTTGGAACCAATGCGTCCAATTATGGCGGCCGCTTCATCAACAAGGATGGGACTTATAATATCAGGAGGGAAGGAATTCCTTTCTGGGAGAAGTTCAGCCTGTATACGACCATGCTGACCATGCCTACCTGGAAATTCCTGCTCACGATCATCAGCTTTTATGTGATAGTCAATCTGTTTTTTGCGCTGATCTATATCTGGGCAGGAGTGAATAATCTCATCGGAATCACGGCCACTTCATCTACCCTGCATGGGTTTGCGGAAGCTTTCTTTTTCAGTGCCCAGACCCTGACTACGGTGGGTTATGGCAGGATCAGTCCAGGAGGCTTGCTGACGAACTGCATTGCTGCCAGTGAATCCCTGATTGGATTGCTTGGGCTGGCCATAGCGACAGGGATGTTCTACGGGCGGTTCACGCAGCCCAAGGCCCATCTCCGATTCAGCAGATTTGCCCTGATATCTCCTTATCAGGATAAAACAGCCCTGATGTTCCGCCTGGCTCCCTATAAAGATCATCACCACCTCACTGATGTGGAGATCCGGGTGGTGATCGGACTCACCCTGGATGAAAATGGCCGGTCAGTATTTAAATTCTATCCCCTCAAGCTGGAAAGGACAAAGATCGACACGCTGCCCATGAACTGGACCATTGTGCATCCCATAGATGATCAAAGTCCGATCTATGGCTTCACGGAAAAAGACCTGGAATCCGCTGATGTCGAAGTCATGGTCACCCTGCGGGCTTTTGATCACCTGTATTCCAGCACGGTACAACAAGGCACTTCCTATACCCCACAGGAGATCAGGTTCGGCGGCAAATTCGTCATGATGTTCCGGGAATCCATAGACGGCATGAGCACCATCCTGGAATTGGATAAGCTGGATCGGTTTGATCCGGCAGAGCTTCCGGGAACTGCTGCCCACGGATAGTTCCGGGGCATAGTAGTTTTTCTTTACCTTTGTGATATGATACGCACACAACAACCGGAAGTCGACCGGTATGCTGCCCTGGAGGAGAAATACGGAGCGCACAATTATCATCCACTGCCAGTCGTCCTTAACCGCGGGGAAGGAGTATTTGTCTGGGATGTGGAAGATAAAAGGTATTATGATTTCCTGAGCGGCTACTCCGCAGTGAACCAGGGTCATTGCCATCCCCGAATCATTGCTGCACTCCGGGACCAGGCCGGAAAACTCACCCTCAGTTCCCGGGCATTTTATAATGACCAGCTGGGTGAATTCTGTCAGATGGCAGCCACACTCTTTGGTTATGACAAAGTGCTCCCGATGAACACGGGTGTGGAAGGGGTGGAAACTGCCATCAAGCTGGCCAGGCGCTGGGGTTATGTGGTCAAAGGGATTGCAGATAATCAGGCAAAGATCATAGTCTGCGAAAACAATTTCCATGGCCGGACCCTCAATGTGGTGTCATTCAGTACGGATCCTGCCGCAAGGAAGGGATTCGGACCATTCATGCCGGGATACCTGACCATTCCCTATAATGACCTGCCCGCCCTGGAAAGGGCCCTGCAGGACCGGAAAGTAGCGGGATTCCTGGTGGAACCCATTCAGGGGGAAGCCGGTGTGGTGGTTCCGGACCCGGGTTATCTGTCCAAAGCCAGGCAATATTGTGAGGATGCACAGGTTCTTTTCATAGCAGATGAAATACAGACAGGGCTGGGTAGGACAGGAAAAATCCTTTGCTGTGATCATGAAAAAGTCAGGCCGGATATACTTATTCTGGGGAAGGCCCTATCCGGTGGTACCATGCCGGTGGCAGCGGTTCTGGCGGATGATCCGGTCATGCTGACCATTCACCCGGGAGAGCACGGGTCCACGTTCGGCGGCAATCCCCTGGCCTGCCGGGTAGCCATGGTTTCCCTGCAGGTGATGCTGGATGAGGGTTTGTCAGACAATGCCCGGTTGCAGGGAGAATACCTGCGCCAAAGCCTGGAACGCCTCAATCATCCGGCTATTTCCTGCATCAGGGGCATGGGACTGCTCAATGCATTAGTCATCACGCATGTCAATCCTGATGCTGCCTGGGATCTGTGCATGGCCCTGCTGGAAAATGGCCTTCTGGCCAAGCCCACCCATGGGGACAAGATCCGTTTTGCCCCTCCCCTGGTTATTACCACCGAACAGGTAAAGGACTGTGTGACCATTATTGCCAAAAGCCTGGAAATACTCCGTTGATGGCTTCCGCTGATCATCAGGAAAGACACCTGCAGAGTTCAGACCTGCTGACGGATATCGTCATCGGGATGTCGGATGGGCTGACTGTGCCATTCGCCCTGGCTGCTGGCCTTAGTGGAGCCGTCGGTTCCACCGCGATAATCATCACAGCAGGAATCGCAGAAATTGCAGCCGGATCTATTGCCATGGGCCTGGGTGGATATCTGGCAGGCAATACCGAAACGGATCACTATAATGCTGAACTGAAAAGGGAATATGCGGAAGTGGAGGCTGTCCCTGAAAAGGAAAAGGAGGAAGTAAAGGATATTTTTGCCCAGATAGGCCTGAGCTCGGAAACCCAGCAACAGATCGTGGAGGAGATGGCCCGGGATAAGGCCAAATGGGTGGATTTTATGATGAAATATGAATTGGGCCTGGATAAACCGGATCCGCGCAGGGCACGTAAAAGTGCGGTGAACATCGGAATATCCTATATTGTAGGTGGCCTGATCCCACTAAGCCCGTATTTCTTCACTCCTGATCCCCATACAGGGCTTAAATATTCCTGTGTATTTACGGTGATCTGTCTGTTCATATTCGGCTTCTTCAAGAGCCGCATCACCGGCCAGAATCCCTGGATCGGCGGTCTGAGGGTAACGGTAATCGGTACGGTAGCTGCCTCAGCAGCTTACTTTGTGGCTCAGTTGTTCCATTGAATCAACCCGGTTTGAAATCTTTCGGGTCGGATGGCAGCAGGCAACTGATCAGAATCAGGATCGCGGCCAGGACGGTCAGGTAGAGACCTGCTTCCTTTTCCGGGCAATATCCCATTTCACACCGGGTAAATATCAGGTAGTTCCGGATATTATAGGCAATGAGCAGGGCGGAAAAAACGATATTCAACCGGATGGACCAGATCCGGTTGACCCCAATCCCAATCAGGATCAGCAGGGCCAGGACGATATTCCCGTATCCCGGTTCACCCAAGGCTGAAGTACCCGTCTGCATACCGGTATAAGTCTGTCGATTAAGTGCAATGGTGATCCAGGGCAGGAAAGCAGCGGCAATGATCAGCAGACAGAAAAGCAGGCCGGTTAAACGGGAATATTTCATGTGGTTCTTGTGGCGAAATTAACAGAATTACCCTGAACGGGCAAACCCCGGAGGCGGCAAAATTCCCGTATAGGTGCCCTATATCTTAACATTACCCTTGTCAATTGTTTGTTTAAATTTGGCGATAGAATACTATAATTTTGGCATCCAGAAAACGAAAAGCGATCACCCGGGATATCAGCTGGCTTTCCTTCAATGCCAGGGTGCTTCAGGAAGCCAGAGACCCGGCGGTACCCCTTTATGAACGCATCCGGTTCCTGGGAATCTTTTCTAATAACCTCGATGAGTTCTTCCGGATCAGGGTAGCCACCCTGAAGAGGATGTTGGTTTTCGGTAAAGCGGCCAAAGTACACCTGGAACAGAATCCTGGCAAAATCCTGGCCGGCATCCAACAGACGGTCATTCAACAACAACTGGAGTTCTCCAGGATATGGAGGGAGATCATGTCGGTACTCCGGCAAAGCCGGATTTTCATCCGAACCGAAAAGCAGCTCAACCGGGAACAGCAGAAGTTCGTCACCAATTATTTCAACGAAGAGGTCCGGCCCAACATCATTCCGCTGATGATTGAAGGGATCGTTCAGTTTCCGGTGCTCAGGGACAAATCGATATATCTGGCAGTGGTCCTGGCCAGAAAGGATCAGTCAGTCCGGGATAAATACGCCCTGATTGAGGTGCCTACCGCTGAATTGTCGCGTTTCATCATCCTGCCTGGAAAACCCGAGGAAAGGAATATTATGCTGCTGGAAGACCTGATCCGATTTAACCTGCCCAACCTGTTTTCCTATTTTGCTTACGATCGTTTCAGCGCCCATGTGATCAAGGTAACCCGGGATGCTGAATTGGATATCGATAATGATATAGCCACAGATATCATCCAGGAATTGGAAAAAGGACTGAAAAACCGTAAAAAAGGCAAGCCGGTACGCTTTGTTTATGACAGACAGATTGATCCTCATCTCTTGGAATACCTGATCCGCAGGCTAAGCCTCACCAGGAAGGATAACTTAATCCCCGGTGACCGGATACATAATTTCAAAGATTTCATGGATTTTCCGGAGCAGGTCTTTCCCGAACGGAACACGCGTAAAAAGAACCTGTTCCATCCCCTGCTGCTCAATGCACCCAGCATCCTCCAGGTGATCCAGAAGCAGGATATACTGCTCAATTTCCCCTATCATGCGTTTAATTCCCTGGTTGACCTGCTACGGGAAGCAGCGATTGATCCCCATGTGACTTCCATCAAGATCACTTTGTACAGGCTGGCAAAGAACTCCCGGATCGTCAATGCCCTGATCAATGCGGCGCGCAACGGCAAACAGGTGGTGGCCCAATTGGAACTCAGGGCCCGCTTTGATGAGGAAGCCAACATGTTGTGGAAAATGCGCCTGGAAGAAGAGGGGGTAAAAGTCCATATTGGTATACCCGGGATGAAGGTTCACTGCAAGATATGTGTGATCAAGAAAAGGATCGGCAACCAAACCTTACAGTTCGGATTTGTATGTACCGGAAACCTGAATGAACGAACTTCTTCCTATTACAGCGATCACTGCCTGATGACAGCCAATAGGAATATCATCGCTGATATCAACAGGATTTTTTCCTACCTGGAAAATCCAAGGCATGATGAAAAACTGTTGGAATCGTGTAAAACCCTGCTGGTGAGCCCTCCTGCAATGCGCAAGGGTTTCATCCGGTTGATCAACCGGGAGATCCGGAATGCCAAAAACAAAAAACAAGCTTCCATTATCCTGAAGCTCAACTCCCTGGCTGACCAGGAACTGATCCGCAAACTCAATGAAGCCGGGAAGGCTGGTGTGGATATCCGGCTCATCATCCGGGGTATTTGCTGCATGCTGACCCAGAACCGGAAATGGAAACGGCAGATTCAGGCGATCAGTATCATCGATGAATACCTGGAACATGCCCGGATCTGTGTGTTCCACAACGGAGGCAATGCCAAAGTTTACCTATCTTCGGCCGACTGGATGGTACGCAACCTGGATCATCGACTGGAAATCGCAACCCCGGTTTTCGACCTGCGGATCCGCCAGGAGCTGGTGGATATCCTGCATATCCAGTTGAACGATAATGTGAAGGCCAGGGTACTGGATGATGCCCAGACCAACCAATACAGGCCCAGGACAGGCCGCCGGATCCGTTCACAATCAGAAACCTATCATTATCTGGCCCATAAAAAATACGAACAGGATTGAAACTGGGTGCCATTGATATCGGCTCCAATGCGGCCAGGTTGCTGATCGCGGAGGTCAGTCCTGTCCAGGGTGGGGATCCGGATTTTACAAAGGTCAACCTGGTGAGGATTCCGTTACGCCTGGGTTTCGATGTCTTTGCCCAGGGTCTTATTACCGAAAAGCGGGAAATCAACCTGATCAATACGGTAAAGGCCTTTAAGCTCCTGCTGGATATTTATGAAGTGAAATCCTTCCGTGCCTGTGCTACCTCAGCCATGCGGGATGCGGTCAATGGTGCGGACATCATTAGCCGGGTCAGGGAGGAAACAGGGGTGGATATCCGGATCATCTCCGGGAGCGAGGAAGCGAGCCTGATTTATGAAAACCATGTGGCAGAACAGATGGACAGGACCAAATCTTACCTATATGTGGATGTCGGCGGAGGAAGCACGGAGCTGACCCTGTTCAGCAAAAGCAAACTCCTTTTCAAAACATCCTTCAATATTGGTACCATCCGAATCCTGCAAAATCTGGTTACAGATGCATTATGGCAGGAGATGAAAGAATATATCAAGGAACAAACCATGGGCTGTGATCCGGTCATCGCCATAGGTTCAGGAGGCAATATCAATAAGATTTTCTCCCTGTCTAAAAGAAAAGAGGGGAAACCCCTGACCCTGGATTTGCTTAAAGATTACCTCAAGGAAATGGGCAGTGTATCCCTGGAGGAACGCATACACTTGTATCGGATACGGGAAGACCGTGCAGATGTCATCGTACCGGCATTGCAAATTTATGTTTCGGTGATGCGGTGGGCTGATGCCACGGAGATATATATTCCCCGGATTGGTCTGGCAGACGGCCTGATTCATGCCCAGTATCAGGAAATCCTGGCTGCAGGTGATGTCCCGGTGCAATAAGATCCGGTATACCAGGGCTGGAATTCAGGATTATTTTGCAGAACTTGCACCCGATCAGGCCCCGGACGGCATGGGTTACCCATTGACTAATTTCCAACTCATGGTAAAGCCTAAAGAATCCAAAAGGATAACTACGCACACCCTTCAAAACATGAAATCCGAGGGAGTGAAGATTGCCATGCTGACCGCTTACGATTATTCCATGGCCCGGATCTTTGATGATGCCGGCATTGACGTCCTGCTGGTCGGAGACTCAGCTTCCAATGTCATGGCTGGCCATGAAACTACCTTGCCGGTAACCCTGGACCAGATGATCTATCATGCCGCTTCCGTAGTAAGGGCCATCAAGCATTGCCTGGTAGTGGTTGATCTGCCTTTCGGATCCTACCAGGGTAATTCAAAGGAAGCCCTTCATTCGGCTATCCGGATCATGAAGGAAGCTGGCGCTCATGCCATCAAGCTGGAAGGCGGGGAAGAAGTGATTGAGTCCGTCCTCAGGATCATTTCCGCCGGCGTTCCGGTCATGGGTCATCTGGGGCTGACCCCTCAATCCATTTACAAATTCGGGACTTACGCAGTCCGGGCAACGCAAGAAGAAGAAGCCGGTAAGCTGTCCCGGGATGCCTTACTTCTCCAGGGAGCTGGTTGCTTTGCCCTCGTGCTGGAAAAAATTCCGGCCGCATTGGCAGAGAAGGTTTCCGGCCAGGTGAAGATCCCGGTGATCGGTATCGGTGCCGGCAATCAGGTGGATGGCCAGGTCCTGGTTATGCATGATATGCTCGGGATCACCAGGCAGTTTCAGCCCAGGTTCCTGCGACGGTACCTGAACCTGTATGACAGGATCAGGGAGGCTACTGTAAAATATATTGCTGATGTGAAAAGCCGGGATTTCCCCAATGATAAAGAACAGTACTGATTCAAATACCCAAGGTCATGATTCCGGATGTGCTGAAACCTTTCCTTATTCCGGCCCATAGTCCGGGAATTTCTACGGGTACTGTTTTTCCTGTGGCCCACGGGGATATCCTTTCTTCCTATTCCCCGGTGGACGGTTCCCTGATCGCGGAATTGGTTTCCGGTAATAAAGCGGATTTTGATTCCCTTGTGAAAAGGTCAGCAGAAGCTTTCCTTGTCTGGAGCAGGTGGCCTGCCCCAAAAAGAGGGGAAGTGATCCGTCAGATCGGGGTAGCCTTGAGGAGCCGGAAACCCGAACTCGGCAGACTGGTTTCCCTTGAAATGGGCAAGAGTTTGCAGGAGGGACTCGGAGAGGTCCAGGAAATGATTGACATCTGTGATTTTGCAGTCGGTCTCTCCCGGCAGTTGCATGGCCTGACAATGCATTCCGAACGTCCTGATCACCGGATGTATGAGCAGTGGCATCCCCTGGGAATCATCGGGGTGATTTCTGCTTTTAATTTCCCAGTGGCAGTTTGGAGCTGGAACGCCATGTTAGCATGGGTTTGCGGAAATACAGTCATTTGGAAACCTTCTGAAAAAACTCCGGTTACCGCATTGGCCTGCCAGCAGATCATCTCGGGGGTTTTCCTGGAAAACCAGGTGCCAGAAGGCGTGTCCTGCCTGTTCACCGGCGGGAAGTCTGCTGGGCAATGGATGGCTGAAGACCCCCATATCCCCCTGATCTCCGCTACCGGTTCGGTCCGTATGGGCAAGGAGGTCGGCAAGACGGTGGCTGCCCGGCTGGGGAGGACCCTGCTGGAACTGGGGGGGAACAATGCCATCATCATTTCCGAGAAAGGGGACCAGGATCTCGCCCTGAATGCCTGTCTTTTCGGTGCGGTAGGTACCGCTGGCCAGCGGTGTACCACCACCCGGAGGCTAATAATCCAGGAAAGTATTTATGAATCCTTCACCGGCAGGTTGGTTCAGGCGTATTCCCATTTACGGATCGGGAATCCCCTGAACCCGGATATCCATATGGGCCCGCTGATAGATAAAGGGGCTGTTAAGGCTTACCTGCAGGCCCTGGAAGAGATCCGAAAGGAAGGGGGCATATTTGTGCTGGAAGGGGGGGTATTGACTGGCCCGGGATACGAAAGCGGATGTTATGTTAAACCCTGTATTGCAGAGGTGAAAAATGATTTATCCATCGTGCAGCAGGAAACTTTTGCCCCTATTTTGTACCTGATCCGTTATTCTAATTTGCAGGAGGCTATCCGGTATCAGAATGATGTACCTCAGGGACTGAGTTCCGCCATCATCACCACCAATCTCAGGGAAGCGGAACAATTTCTTTCATCAGCAGGTTCTGACTGCGGGATTGCCAATGTAAATATCGGAACCAGCGGAGCGGAGATCGGAGGTGCTTTCGGGGGAGAAAAGGATACCGGCGGCGGCCGGGAATCTGGTTCGGATGCCTGGAAGAACTATATGAGGCGACAGACATCTACTATAAATTACGGTACTGCAATTCCCCTGGCCCAGGGTATTCATTTTGACCCCTGAACTACATTTTTTTACCCTGTTTACCAACCCTGCATTTTGTTCTTTATTAAAACATCAAAATTGGGATATTAAACAGGAAGAGTGTATTCCGTATGTACCTAGCATGTATAATCATTGCTTTGAGACCCAAAGATAATTGGTTGACTAATCGCAGCCTTTGACCAGGTGAGCATGAATTGCGCATAATTAGCGGATTTGAACAATTGCATTGAAGCTGAAGTGAAAGCGTTGGCGACTGAAGCGACTTAACTGCAATCACCTGGTGATTATTTAAACCCAGGTCCAACCCCTCAGTTCCGATATTAGATTGTCCTGATTACCTGGGTCTGACTGTCAAAAGTCATTCTGTTTTTTATGTTATGAATAAGATTCCCATGATGGCAATATCTATTTTTTCCGGTATTGTTCTTATTACCGGGTTAAAATATCCAAAGAATCAAGGAGTAAGTTCAATTCTTGACTACAGTGCATGGGTTGGGGATCCATTGCTTTAAAAGTTTACCCTGGGCTTCCTTCCACAAATGAAAAATCCGGGCTGATAGTTTTGAATACGTCACACTATACCCTTGGCGATCAGCGCGAGTTTATGAGCCACTTTATTGAAATCTTGTTTATTATTTCTACCGGCATGTTGCCGGTAATACAGCAATAGCTCGGGAGATCTTCCGATGGACTGCCAGGAAGCTTCTATTAGTAAGGGCCGTAAATGGGTATTGCAACGGGGTTATCATCCCTTGGTACGGTTGGTCTCTCCACTGCTGTCCTCCCACGGTATAAGGCCAAGGAAACTGAAATACTGTCCGGGCTCATCAAAGCGGCTGAAATCCCCGATCTCAGCCAGTAATCCCATGGCGGAGATAGAGCCAATCCCGGGTACGGAAAGCAGGTAGTCATATGCTAAACTGTATTGCTGCTGGATCTGGGCCTTGAGCCGGCGGGTAATTTCCAGCAGCTGTCTGCGCTGACAGACCAGGTTTTCCAGCAATGACCCGAGGGTAATATCTCCGTTCCCATTTTCAGCTTACCCAGGGCTATGATCATGGGGACGGTGATACTCACAGTAGGGGTATCCACAGAAAGTATCGTACTATAATCTAGTCCGAAATAGGTCAGGAAGCCTTTGAGCCTGTTTATGGCCCGGGTGATATCCCAGGTCCTGGCTTGCCCAGCCGGAACAGGGAGCGTAAAAGCTCTTGTTCCCGGCAGTGGATGTAAATGCCGTAAAGGGTGCTTTTTCCAGGTTAGGGCAATGGAACGGCTATCGTGGACATCCGTTTTATTCATGTTTCCCTTATCGGTGAGTGGGATGTCAGCGGGGCTGACCACAATATTGGTGACCCCAGTTCACACAATCCCCGATGGATCCAGGTACCGAAGTATCCGGCTTCATAAGCGGACAAAAACTCACCTTTCGGGAACCTCCGCTGTAAATGGCTGACCAAAATCTGCACAGAAGGAGGCTGATGGAAATGTTCCACTTCAAGGCCCGGGTTCGGACAGTAACCGTACAGGATTTATTGTAGACTTCAAGTCCGACATAAAATTTCTGGCCTGAAAAGTCCAGCGAATTACTCAATTTTGTCTTTGGCATAGTGCTAGGTTTTAATTTTAACAACTTGCGAACCCTTCATGGGTATCGCTTATCAAAATTAGGGCGGCTCCTCTTAGGATGACCGCAATATACCTGCACTATGCTTTTCTTGCATAATTACTTTGGGTAATTACAATGGGGCGATACCGGATTTCAATAGAGCTATTGCACTTAACCCAAATGATAGTAAGGCATACTTAAATCTTGGCATTTGCGAATTTCAATTGGAAGAGAAAAACGATGCTTGGGTGAATTGGAGCAAAGCTTCCAAATTAGGAATTCAAAGGGCAATGAACTAATGAAATTATATGGTAAATAATTCCAGGATAAAAACTAAACATGTTAAGTTGATGTATATTATTAAGTTATGTGAGTTTTAGTTTTTGTCATTTTTAATTCTGTATTATCCTTAACTCAATTAAGGATATATAAATTGGTAATGAGTTCACGAGTATTTTTTTTTACCCCGGCAAAAAAAGCCTGAAATCAAATTGTCAGTTCTGAATTGACTTTCCGCTATGACCCCGTGTTTCTTATCGATGGAAATTAAGTTGAAATGTTGGTGGAAGACATTTGTAATTTCACAAAGGGTATAAATGTTGGTGGAAGACATTTGTAATTTCACAAAGGGTATATTAATCTAACCCAAGATTTAAGGGACTCCTATTGGAGAATACGCAGAAGTCTGTGTGAATATGCCGGAAATTTTCAGGAAACAGCGTGTAACAGGCAGCACTTTTTTTGGAAGAAAGTTCATTCCAGATCGCGGGAGGTTCAATGGTCCTCTAGAGTAGGAAAGGATTTTGTAATTTCTGGTTTGCTGAGCCAGAAGAACCTCCCTTATTTCCAGATTTGTGAAGTTCTATTATCCTGATGGTAATGGTGATAATCCATAATACTCCGCCATAGACAAAATACCAAATGGGTTCCCGTGATGGGGATATGGGGGTTGGACTAAGCATGACAAGAAATCCGGTGGAACTGGCATGCATAATCTGAGCAAGTAAAACACTATGGGTATTCCGGTAAATCCAGGCTATCAGGGAACGCAGGGGAACCATCACCGAAACAAAAGAAAAAAAGTAAAGCAACAGGTATTTACCATGCGGACTGGCTGATCCCAGATAATCAATTACCGGGATATGCCAGAAACACCAGATAATACCCAGGATGATGCTGTTCCAGAATACATCATGACTTAAGTTCATCCTTGGATAGGCGTAACCTGTCCAGCCGATCTCCTCCAAATAACCAGCAAGCAAACCAAAAGATAATCCTATAACGAACAGGTGTGGATCAAATACCGGTGAGATCAGATGGCCCATGAAGTTCAGTACAATCAGGATTGCTACAGGGGGAAGGCCAATGGCTATCAGGTACCATTTAGCTCCAATCCTCCCCCGCTTCATCCGGGAATACAAATCTTTCAGGCCACTTTTTCCATCAATAAGCCGGGTGAGGAAAATAGCAGTCAGACTTGGACCCAACAGCATAACGGGAAACATGAAAAGTCCAAACATCCTGGGTATGGGCTCTCCATTTATCAAATAAGGCGCAACCAGGGCCATGGCTCCTCCCCAGGAGACCAGAAAAGTGATACAGAAGTAACCACTTACCGGATGGCGGACGAGAAACTTTTTAAGTCTCATAAGGGATTAAAGATATCATCTTCGATGTAAAATCGGCATTCATCCCATTCAATGGGCATATTTTTCAGGCCAGTGTACATACCCAGTTTATAAAAAATTTTGATTATAACAAGATATTATTCAAAATATTACAGTTTATAAATAAAAAGTAATCATGTTTGGTAAAAATGAAGATATATCTTTTCAGCTTCTAGTAAATGCGGGTAATAAAAATCCGGAACCATTTAACCCCAAAAAGCGGAACAGTTTTTTATTTTTCAGAACAGATTCCGGACCACAAATTTTGAGCGATTTCAGTTTACCATTATTTCTGGGTTTCTTCTGGTATCAGTTTTCGCTGCGGGAATTTCGTTTTCAGTATCGACTCCGTTACGCTTTGAAGTACGTAAGTATTCCACATGTCGAGGTATTCAAAGGCCTTATACCGGTCAGGGTCAGTTTCTGAAAATAATACATAGTATCGCCGGTAGAGCCTGGTACCCAGGAATTCCCTGGGGATGACGCCAATTTTGTCATCGAAGTAAATGCCTTCAGCATTGAACTTTACCTCAAGAATCTCAAACGGACATTGATCCCGGAGCCATTGCAAATATTTACGCCCTATGTCTTTGAAATAATATTTAAATAGTGATTCGACTATTTTCACATATTTGTCCCCAAGCTGTTTTCTTCTGATCCGGTAGAAAGACTTAAGCCTGAGCTTAATGACCTGGCCTTAGCTACTTTTAATATCAATATAATAAATCCGACCTATATTGAAACTATATCCTCTGATCCCTTTAACTCCATATCTAAAGCCTTCAATGTCTTTCTTTAAAAATTTAGTTGGAATCGAGGAAATTTGATCATTATCATCAAATTCCAGGAATTCACGAGATATAGTTATTTCTCGGGGTCGGTCGAAGATCGAGGATTTGAGGGTGAATTTTATTTGTATATCCATACAAGGAGTAGCTTTGAATTATTCCCGGGCAAGAAAATTAAGCAGCACTTTCCCTTTCTCCGTTAAGGTATATTTTTGCTTGGGTCGTTTGGGTTTATCTGGAAGTGTTTTTGTTATGAGGTTGGCGTCCTCCAAAAGTTAAAAGTATTTTTTAAAATTGTCATTATGATTGCTAAGACCGAGATATTTTAACAACTCCGAACGTTTGCGAGGCTCTATTAGTACCAAAAGTAATAATTTACCCATCATTTCTAGTACTTGGTCGTTAACTTGGTCGGCGACCAAACTACCAATTAAGCTTGTAAGCTGTGCTCCAATCAAAATATTAGATGGCTCTTGAGATCAGCATATACATTGGTGAAAGCAGGATGCATGGGCAATTGGGTCTGTAACCAGGTTCGCTCTGAATCCGTTTCAAAAAACAGATCAATAATCCTTAAATTGCCGGCCAAATCGGAATGCCTCTCTATGACCAACTTTACCCGTTTACTTGCAGTTTGCAAAGAAGTCAACATCCTTTCGGCCGTCGTGGTGGATGATTTCTTAATGTATTATGTGGCCCGGCAGGAAGGTCTGGAACGGGAAATGGACCAACTTCTCATGCGTTTCCGCCAAGTTACAAAGGGATTTCAACAAAGCTGGATCAACCTGATTAAGGCACAGTATGTATGTCACCGGATCTTTAAAAAAGGCGGCCTCATTAAAAAATATCTTAACCATGTGGCTGTGAAGGCCCTGACGCCGGAGCAGCGGAACTATCTTCAACAACAGTCCGCGGTTCCCTGGAGATACAGCTATAGTGTTATAACCGCAAACCCTCAAACGGATTTTTATGAAATGGAAGATGTATTCAACGGGGAGACTTTCCTGCTTTATTCCCCATCGGTTACAAAAATCCTTTCGGAACAGCCGGTTGCCCTATGGTTCAATCTCATCGCTTTCAATGGTTCCTGCTGGCAGTCGTTCGGGCCGGTCGTAAGCTTTCAGGGCTTTCAGCCGGATGATATTTTCTTTTTTGCCACAGAATTGAATCCCCGGATTGAAACGGAAGAAGATCTGATGGCAGATGTGGAAGAGAATCCCTTTCCCTATTTGATGCTGATAAATGTATCCCGCCATCCGTTTATCATTCACGGCAAAGATGAGATCCTGCAATTGATAGCCGAACATCGCACGGAGGCCTTTGACAGCACCGGACTGAAGAAGGACTTTACCCTGGAATATACCCAGGACGTTTACCGAATCAGGCCAGGCTCCTGGGGTGAACCCCCGCACTTCGCGACTGCTTATTATTCAGAAATTCGGAAGACCCTGCTGCTAACTTCCATGACGGACCGTGGTTTCCGGGCACTCGTAGACCAGCTCAACGATCATGATTTGGGACTTCCGACAGAACCGGATATCCGCGTGCACCTGACCATGCTGCTGGCCATTAAAGATATCCTAGGAAAGGAAATGCGTCTAAACCCCTATGAAGAATTGTTCGAACGCAAATCCACGCCCAAAGAAAAGGATACAATGGATAAGCTCAACAAGCTGCTTTCCCTGGCGCTCCCTTTCATTAATGCCAATCAGGAACCCGACGTCGAAGCGCTGGCAAAAGAAGCAGGCGTAGATACGGAAACGGCCCGGGAACTGCTCAGCCATTCCATCGGAAGGATCAACAAGCTCCGGAACCAAGCCGATAAAAAGGCAAAAAAATAGGGATTGACTACTCATTATAATTTAATCTCATAGGGAATGCTTGTGGAGTTAATAAAATAAATTTAGAAATAACCTATATTGGGATAATTAAGGGTTACCCAAAAAAGAAAGGCGTCTGAACAGATGCCTTGGTGATCCCGCTGGGATTCGAACCCAGGACCCCAACATTAAAAGTGTTGTGCTCTACCAACTGAGCTACGGAATCATTTTCAAAACGGCTGCAAATATAGCCCAATTTTATACATTATCATTACAGGGCTTATTCAAAATAAGGGTTTGATACTGATCTACACAGACAGTTAGCCCATTTCCATTTTAAGCATGCATGGCAAAAATAGGGGTCTTTACAAAGGGATTATTTAATTTTTAAAAATATCGTCTATTTTGCATTAAATACAACGGAATATAAATCGTCCGACAGATCAGAGGGAAGAAAAACCTAATTATTTCAATGTCATTACCCATAAATCAGCAAACAATAGTAATTACAGGAGGAACCTCCGGAATCGGTAAGGCCCTGGTAATAGCTTATTGTAAGCTTGGGGCAGAAATTGCTGTCTGTGGAAGGAGGCTGGAAACCCTGAAAGAACTTTCCGCAGAACTGAAATATGACCGGTTGTTAACTGTTTGCGCTGATGTCAGCCGGGAAATGGATTGCTGGAACCTGATCGATCAAACTATTCAGCGATTCGGTAAAATTGATGTATTAATCAATAATGCAGGAATAAGCATGAGGGCCCTTTTTGCGGATTTAAATGATCTTTCCGTGATCAGGAACGTCATGGATATCAATTTCTGGGGAACCGTTTATTGTACTAAATATGCATTGCCTTTTATACAGAAGCAAAGTGGTGTCATTGTAGGAGTTTCATCTGTAGCTGGTTACCGGGGTTTGCCTGGCAGGACAGGGTATAGCGCATCCAAATTTGCTATGCAGGGTTTTTTGGAAGCCTTGCGGACAGAAAACCTTCATACCGGAGTGCATGTCATGTGGGTATGTCCAGGTTTTACTTCTTCCAATATACGGAACACTGCATTGAATGCAGAGGGGAACACCCAACAGGAAACCCCGTTGGATGAAAATAAACTGATGAGCGCGGAAATGGTAGCAAATGCCATCCTAAAAGCCATTATACACAGATCACGTACCATCGTACTCACCAGGCAGGGGAAACTAACTGTTTTATTGAGTCGGTTATTCCCTGGGATGCTTGACAACTTAGTGTACAATCATTTCCGTAAAGAACCCGGTTCCCCGCTAAAATGATTGACTGCTATAATGCAGCTAAATTTTTATTTCCTTTCAAAAAAAGGCAAAATCAGACCCATATTCACGATGTTAAACTAAGGGAGAATTATCTGTTTTTAGTTTTAAATTCAAAATGATAACTTGTAATAGGGGAGTCATCAGGTATTACTTTTTGGGGGTTCTTACTTTTTGATCCTCCCAAAGTCCTTTAATCTTTTTAAGACTATTGATTGTTGAAAAGAATATTTTTTTTCTTTTCCGGTTTTTGATATTCTTAGCTTTGAAACCAATAATATTGGATTTACACCGGCCATTATATGAAGTATTTTCAAATCATATTACTCGAAAAAAAATCCCCCGATACCTGGGATTATTTACGATTTTGGAGGAGGTTACACTACCGAACATTTCTATACCTCTAAATACTCTTCCGGCAGTATATTCAGTTTGCATAATGTTCGTACAATAGGGCTATTTAGAATCTCAACTTTCGCACTTAAATCAGCTTAAAATTACTTTATGATTTGGGGACAATAATTCCAAGATCCCCTTTAATTTATCCTGATTGATCAACCGAGCAATACACACATCAATATCTTCAATGATTATATCAAATGATTCC
>DATLTB010000099.1:0-6351 GCA_035533815.1 Chitinophagaceae bacterium | reverse complement strand
ATTGGCCTGCCCCCCCTTGACCTGCAACTTCACATAACCGGTGATTTCCTTTGCCATGGTTTTAAATCATTTTTGGATTTCAGTCTGTCCCAGGTTCAGCTGATCTTTTCGACCTGCATGAAATTGAGTTCGACCGGTGTGGCCCTTCCGAATATTTTAACGCTAACCTTCAGTTTCTTTTTTTCATCATTGACCTCTTCAATCGTACCGTTGAAATCATTGAACGGGCCATCGATGATCTTGATCGTTTCCCCGATGATGAAGGGTTCGCTCATGGTCAACCCCTGATCGGCGACTTCATCCACTTTACCCAGCATTTTATTCACCTCGGTTTTCCTCAGCGCAACCGGCTTGTCCTTGCCCAGGAAATGAATGACATTGGTGGTATTATTGATGTGGGAGATCATTTCATCGGTCAGCTTCCCGTCCAGCGCCTCGATCATCACATAACCCGGATAGAAATTCTTCTCCCGCATGACTTTCTTCCCCGCCTGCACTTTATATACTTTCTCCACGGGTACAAAAACCTGGGTGATCACGGTTCCCCACCCGGAGCGGCGGATATCCACGTCCAGGTATTCCTTGACTTTCTTTTCCTTCCCGCTCACCACGCGGAGCACATACCATTTGGTTTCCCGGACCGGATTGACCGCTGTTTCCATTATTTGAACATGTTGTAATAAAAATTCAATATCCCGCTGGATCCCAGGTCCATCAACCAGACAATAATGGTGATGATCACTGTGGCCAGCAGGACGATCATGGTGGAAGATTGAAGTTCCTCCATGCTGGGCCAGGATACTTTGTTCACGAGTTCGTGATAGGATTCCCGGATGTAATTCCGTATTTTATTCATCAAGTATGCCTTAATGTTTTCTGCCTGAACCCTTACTCTTTTTGCGGCACGGGCAGAGAGATTCGAACTCCCATCAACGGTTTTGGAGACCGCTATTCTGCCATTGAACTATGCCCGTTGATGACCCGCCCGACCTAACCCAATCGTATTTTCCAGTCCGGAAGGTCCTTATTTCAGTATCTCGGTCACCTGTCCTGCCCCCACGGTGCGGCCCCCTTCGCGGATGGCGAACTTGAGTCCCTTTTCCATGGCAATAGGTTGGATCAGGTGTACCGTCAGGGACACATTATCCCCCGGCATCACCATTTCCACACCCTGGGAAAGTTCCACCTCCCCGGTCACGTCCGTGGTCCGGAAATAGAACTGGGGACGGTATTTATTGAAGAAAGGAGTATGGCGGCCCCCTTCTTCCTTGCTCAGCACATATACCTCACACTTGAATTCCGTATGAGGGGTAATGGACCCCGGATGGCAGATCACCATTCCACGACGGATATCTTTCTTCTCTATGCCGCGCAGCAGCAAACCGGCATTATCACCGGCTTCTCCTTCATCCAGTATCTTCTTGAACATCTCCACGCCAGTCACGGTAGACTTCAGGGATTCGGGGATCAGCCCTACGATTTCCACGTTATCCCCCACTTTGATCTTTCCCCTTTCAATCCGGCCGGTACCCACCGTACCGCGTCCCGTGATGGAGAATACATCTTCCACAGACATGAGGAAGGGTTGATCGATGGGACGGGGAGGAAGCGGTATATAAGTATCCACCGCATCCATCAGTTCGTCAATGGCCTTCACCCATTTGGCATCGCCGGCGAGGGCCCCGGTAGCTGATCCTTTGATGATGGGGACATTATCCCCGTCAAATCCATAGGAAGTCAACAGCTCCCGGATCTCGATTTCCACCAGTTCCAGAAGTTCAGGGTCATCCACCAGGTCCACTTTGTTCATGAATACCACAATCCGCGGCACGCCTACCTGGCGGGCCAGCAGGATATGTTCCTTGGTCTGCGGCATCGGGCCGTCCGTGGCGGCAACGACCAGGATCGCGCCATCCATCTGGGCAGCGCCGGTGATCATATTCTTGACATAGTCCGCATGTCCCGGGCAATCCACATGGGCATAATGGCGCTTCACGGTCTGATATTCCACATGGGCGGTGTTGATGGTAATCCCCCTTTCCTTTTCTTCGGGTGCGGCATCAATGGAATCATAATCCCTTTTCTCGGCCAGCCCCTTTTTGGCCAGTATGGCGGTAATAGCGGCAGTCAGGGTGGTCTTGCCATGATCCACATGACCGATCGTGCCGATGTTTACATGGGGCTTATCCCGCTTGAAGGTTTCTTTTGCCATTGTTATTTCGTTTTAAAGATTTTCAGGTTGCCAGGGTGTTTCCCGGTTCCGGTTCCCCGGGACTAGGCCCCTGGTAGACGGTGTATGAAATTCGATGACTACTATCCGGGCGGATCCGGGTTCTTGTCTGGTGATCCGCAATGTTGAGCCGTTGATGAGGATTGAACTCATGACCTCTTCCTTACCAAGGAAGTGCTCTACCACTGAGCTACAACGGCTGGTAAAACCGTTGTCAGCTGATTATTGTCTGTTGACAAGACTGCGAACTGACAACCGTCAACTGCATCTGCCTCCTTAGCTTCAGAGCGGGAGACGAGGTTCGAACCCGCGACCTACAGCTTGGAAGGCTGTCGCTCTACCAACTGAGCTACTCCCGCAGGTCAGCATGCCATGCTGGCACCGGAACATTCCCTTTTGCTGTGGTTAAGCCAGGGTTAAACAAAGAACTGTGGGCAGGAGTGGATTCGAACCACTGAAGTCGATAGACAGCGGATTTACAGTCCGCTCCATTTGGCCGCTCTGGAACCTGCCCGATGATCCCTGGAAAACCGGGAGAACCTTCCCTGTTTTTTCCGGTGGCACCTGAGCCAGCAGAGGGATTCGAACCCCCGACCAGCTGATTACAAATCAGCTGCTCTGGCCAACTGAGCTATGCTGGCATTTCCGTCGAACCGCCGGAACCGCAAAACCGGTTAGCCAGCCTTTAGCCCTATCTCCCGCCTTCGATCATTTATCTGGTTTAACCCGGTAAAAACCAGGGACTGCCGTAGCTTCCTCACCCTGCACCTCTCCCAAAACTTTTTTTGGGAAGGCAAAGGTAGCAAAGTAAATGCACAAAGCAAAATATTTTGCAAAAAATCCAGGCCTGTATCCCGGTTTGCAGAATGTTCAGAAGCTATTGGCCATTAATCCGTTAAGCAGCCCTTAATTTCCGTTTTTCTCCTTTTGCCGCTTGATCTGGCTGACCAGGGAATCAAAAGCCAGGTCAAAGGATTGTTCAAAGGATTTGGACTGGTGATGGGCAAAAAATTCATGGTGCGGGACATGCACCCGGATCCCCGCTTCTTTATCCTTAATCTGATGGGCGATATTATCCAGCTTCAGGTAAATATCAATGCTGGTGATCCTTTCCTCCAGGTCAGGGAGTTTATTCACCTGCCTGCGGACATGGTAAAGCAGTTTGGAATCTGCATTGAACCGGGTGGTCTTGATCTGCACATGCATAGGTTGAAATTTTTTTTATTAACTATTTATACATTATCATTTAATAATATATTTAAGATTTTGGATGTGACTTCTGGTGTATTTCTTTCAGTCTGCCGATCGTATTATGGGTATACACCTGGGTGGCTGCCAGACTGGAATGCCCCAGGAGTTCCTTGATCGCATTGAGGTCAGCCCCGTTCCCTGCCAGGTGGGTGGCGAAAGTATGGCGAAGCAAATGGGGGCTGAGCCTGTCCTGGGTAGTGACCTTACCGAGCATCCTGCTGACCACCCGGTATACATATTTGGGATAGAGTTTCTTCCCGGATGGTAGGACCAATAGCACCTGAAAATCGGGCTGATCCCCGAGTGCGGCTTTTTTCTCCTCGTAAGCCCTGATTTGATCCAGCAGGGTATCGCTGACGGGAATGATCCTTTCCCGGCTGCCTTTTCCCAGGACCTTAATTGTCCGGTTGCCCCTGTCTATATGATTGGTTTTCAAACTGATCAGTTCGGAAAGCCGGATGCCGGTGGCATACAGGATCCGGATTATGAGCTGTTCGGTCTCCGCCTCAAAGTCCAGTGGGCCGCTTCCGGCCGGAACTGCGTGGCCCATGCGGGAGTCGAGCAGGTCCATTTCGGACTGCCGGACAAAACCGGGAAGTCGCCTGGGCAGTTTGGGGGCGACTATTTTTATCATCGGGCTGAAGGGGACCAGTTTTTGGCGGAGCAGGTACCGGTAAAAGGATTTCAGGGCGGAAATCTTCCGGGCAATGGATTTGGAGGAAATTCCCTGGGATTTCAGTTCAGCCAGCCAGGACCTGACGAAATGATGGCTGATATCGTGGATCTCCGGATCTTCTCCATAGGTAAGCCGCAGGTAGTCGAAAAACTGATTCAGGTCATTGGTGTAAGACAGTATGGTATGGGGAGAAAAGCGTTTCTCAAAACGGATATAGGAAATAAATGGTGCTGTCAGAAGGTTTCCCTTGCCCAAAATAAAATAGCATTGACCTGGAGTAAAGTTAATGCATTAACGGGCAAAAGTCAATAGGGATAATGCTGGATTTCCGGCTAGATTTCCACCTTCCCGTTGGCAATCTGCTGACGGTAAACGGCCTTTAGTACGGTAGAGCGTTTTTTGATGGAGGGCTTTGTGAAGGACTGGCGGGATCTCAGCTGAAGGAGGATACGGGCTTTCTCGAATTTCTTCTTGTACTTTTTGAGTGCCTTATCGATATTTTCGCAATCTTTGGAATCAATGATCAGCATGTACAGTGTAAATTTAAGAGGGCAAAGATAGGTATTTTCCATATAATTCCTAGCTTAACCCGACAGAATCAACTTTACTTAATTCAGCCCATGTTCACCGGAATCATCGAATCCAAGGGCATCCTGGTCAGTACGCGGAAAATAAGGGGGAATCTCCGGATGACGATTGCCTCCGGAATATCCGCAGCGCTGAGTTTGGACCAGAGTGTTTCCCATAACGGGGTCTGCCTGACCGTGACCGGGGTACAGGAAGGTACCCACCAGGTCGATGTGATCGCAGAAACCCTGGAAAAAACCAATCTGGGGCAATGGATCAAGGGAGATATCATCAACCTGGAGAGAGCCATGAAGCTCGGGGACCGGCTGGACGGGCACCTGGTGCAGGGGCATGTGGACTGCAGGGCCGCCTGCAGGGAAATGGTCCAAAAAAAAGGCAGCCTGGAATTCCGGTTTAGCTATCCGGACCGGTTTGCCGGGCTGGTCATTGAAAAAGGGTCCATTTGTGTGAATGGCATCAGCCTCACTGCTTTTAACGTGACTGGCTCGGCATTTACCGTGGCCATCATCCCCAATACCCTGGAACATACCAATATGCATAGCCTGGTCCTGGGCAGCGAGGTCAATATCGAATTTGACCTGATCGGGAAATATATCCTCCACCAGGTTGACCCGTTTAAAAAACACCCATGAATCAGCCGGAGAAAACCCATTTTCAGGATAAAACCGTGCTGATCACCGGGGCCAGCAGGGGCATTGGTCATGCCATTGGATTAAGGCTTGCCCGGGAGGGCGCACGGATCGTCATTGCCGCGAAAACCACCGAGTCCCATCCCCGCTTGCCTGGCACCATATATACTGCAGCTGCTGACATGGAAAGAGCCGGGGGCCGGGCCCTGGCCCTGCAGGTGGATATCCGTGCAGAAGACCAGGTCATGGCTGCCGTGGAAAAAACGGTGGCTTTATTCGGGGGCATTGATATCCTGGTCAATAATGCCAGCGCGATCCAGTTGACCGGAACCCTGCAAACGGAAATGAAACGCTTTGATCTGATGCAGCAGGTAAACGCCAGGGGGACTTTCCTCTGTATCAGGGCCTGCCTGCCCTGGCTGCTCAGATCAGAAAATCCCCATGTGCTTACCCTTTCCCCTCCCCTGAATATGGATGAAAAATGGTTCGCCCCCCATATCGCATATACCCTGTCGAAATACGGGATGAGCCTGTGCACCCTGGGCATGGCCGGGGAATACCGGGGAAAGGTGGCTTTCAATTCCCTGTGGCCGGCTACGGCCATTGCAACCGCTGCAGTCAGCAATATCCTGGGCGGCGAAGCCCTTATCCGCCGCTGCCGGAAACCGGAAATCGTCGCAGATGCCGCTTATTTTATTTTGAAGAAAAAGGCCAAAGACAACACCGGGCACTTCTACATTGATGAAGAACTGCTCTCCGCTGAAGGAGTCGTGGATTTCGGGAAGTATGCGGTAACCCCCGGTTTGGAAAAGGATGACCTGCAAAAAGATTTTTTTTTGTAAACTACCCTGCACCAAGAGTGCAGGGCGTTCAATGTGCCAATTGGCGATTGAACTTTAAACCTTGATTATGCACAGCACAGCTATACAAACCAGATTTTTCGGGCGAGTTTACACACACCCCAAGTGTAGCAATAT
>DATLTB010000098.1:0-8724 GCA_035533815.1 Chitinophagaceae bacterium | reverse complement strand
AGGATAACCCACCAACGAAATGATTTTTTACATAAACTCTCTACCCAATTAGTATGTAATAACCAAGCTACCACATTGGTCGTAGAGGACCTTGCAGTCAAGAACATGATTAAAAACCACCATCTGTTTCTTTCCATATCGGATTCCGGATGGGGAGAATTTATCCGACAACTGGAATATAAATCTGATTGGTATGGGAAAAACCTGATCCGGATAAATCGATTTTCTCCCAGTTCCAGGACTTGTTCAGATTGTGGATATGTGTTGGATGAACTTGATCTTTCGGTAAGGGAGTGGGAATGTCCGCAGTGTGAAACATTACATGACCGGGACATCAATGCTGCAAGGAATATAAAGAAAATGGGATTATCAGGGTCAGGTAGATCCGAAGTGCCCGTGGAGCAGCGGCGGTTATGCCGGGCGAAGAAGCGGGAAAATATACTTGTCCCAATAAGTATAAGTTACCTTAGGATTTACCTGATGTAATCATACACAATCCCTTGAAAATTCATTTTATTGCCATTGGCGGCAGTGTCATGCATCAGTTAGCCATAGCTATGAAAAACAAGGGTTATGGGGTAACAGGCAGCGACGATGAAATCACTGAACCTTCCCGATCCGCTTTGGACAGGGCAGGTATTCTCCCGCGGGAGATGGGCTGGCATGAAAAGTCGGTCTCCAAAGACCTCGATGCAGTCATTTTAGGCATGCATGCCCGGGAAGATAACCCTGAACTGATAAAAGCCCGACAGCTGGAAATTCCGATTTATTCTTTCCCCGAATATATTTACCAGGTCAGCAGGGATAAAACCAGGGTGGTGATCGGAGGCAGCCATGGCAAGACGACGATCACTTCCATGATCATGCATGTACTTCAACATGCCGGGAGGGATTTTGATTACCTGGTTGGTGCCAGGCTGGATGGATTTCCCTATGCTGTAAAGATCACAGATGCTCCGTTATTGATCTGTGAAGGAGATGAATATCCGGCTTCAACACTGGAAAGAAAACCAAAATTCCATTTCCTGGCGCCAAAGATTGCAGTGATCAGCGGAATTGCCTGGGACCATATCAATGTGTTTCCCAGTTTAGAGGACTATCTCAGCCAGTTCGCTATCTTCATCCGCCAAATTCCAAAGGATGGCAGCCTGATTTACAATATGACCGATGCCAAGGTAGAAAAACTGGTTGCCGGCCATGCGGGTGAAATCCGACTGCTCCCTTATGGGCTCCCCGATTACCGGATAGAAAATCACCGGACTATGGTCTTTTTTGAAGGGCACCATTCGGAACTGGAGATCTTCGGGGAACATAATTTGCTCAATGTTCAGGCAGCCAGGCTGGTATGCCAGGAACTGGGGATTGGCCCCAGGGAATTCCTGGAAGCTATCCATTCCTTCCGGGGTGCCTCCCGGCGGCTGGAACTCGTCGCTGCAAATACCCACAGTTTCATATACCGGGATTTTGCCCATGCTCCATCCAAGGTAAATGCTACCATTCTGGCAGTAAAAAAGCAGTTCCCGGATAAAAAACTGATTGCTGTCTTTGAACTACACACTTACAGCAGCCTGAGCAAAACATTCCTTTCCCAGTACGCAGGAGCAATGGATCTCGCTGACTTGGCCGTCGTTTTTTACAGCCCACATGCCCTTCAACTGAAAAAACTGCCTGAACTTTCCAGACTGGATATCCACGACGGATTTCGTAGGGAGGATTTGCACATTTTTAATACTTTACCGGATTTATCCCAATTCCTGGATCGCCAGCAGTACGCGGATACAGTGCTGCTCCTGATGAGTTCAGGGAATTTTGAAGGTTTGAATATGGAGAATCTGAAAAAATATCTCTGAGGGCTACCCCGGTTTTTCATTTTATTACCTGGTCCGCAACGCATTATATTTGCATCATTATGTCACAATTACTGATTAAGCGTCCCCTGGCCTTTATTGATCTGGAAACTACCGGAACCAATATTGCCACAGACCGCATCGTGGAAATCGCCCTTGTAAAGATCATGCCGGATGGTTCCCGGTTGACCAAGGTGAAAAGAATAAATCCAGGCATCCCGATTTCCGAGCAATCCACGGCAATCCATGGGATTACTGACGAAGACCTCAAAAACTGCAAAACCTTCAAGGAACTGGCTAATGAACTGAAACAATTCCTGGAAAACTGCGATATTGCCGGTTATAATTCCAACCGGTTCGATTTCCCCATGCTGGTGGAAGAATTCCTGAGGGCGGGAATTACCTTTGATGCCGGAAACCGAAAGCTCATTGATGTGCAAAAAATATTTCACCAGATGGAAAAGCGCACCTTAGGTGCGGCTTTTAAATTCTATTGTGACAAAGAACTGGACAATGCCCACAGTGCTGAAGCAGATGCTCATGCTACTTTGGAAATACTCCAGGCGCAGGTGGACCGATACCCGGAACTAAAAAATGATATAGAAAGCCTGGCAGAATTCACTAAAGAGGAAGATTATGTGGATTTTGGAAGACGCATGATTATGGAAAAAGGCGTGGAGGTCTTTAATTTCGGGAAACATAAAGGTAAACCAGTTCGGGTTATTCTCAGGGATGAACCTCAATATTATGATTGGATGATGAAAAGTGAATTTCCCCTGCATACCAAACAAAAACTCACAGAGATATTCAACAGCATGATGCTAAAAAAGACATGAAGTACAATTTGACCATTTAATTCCTTATTTATGCTAATTTCAACCTGGAGTTTACTGCTCATGCCAACCCGGTAAGTTGGAAAAACTGATTATTATACCTACGTATAACGAAAAGGAAAATATCACCAGAATTCTGGAACGGATATTTGCCCTTAATGGGGATTATCATGTCCTGGTGATTGATGACGGATCTCCGGACGGCACGGGAAGTATCATCAATCAATTACAGGCTGTATACCCTGAAAAACTTTTTCTGGAGCAGCGACCTGAGAAGGCCGGTCTTGGGACTGCTTACATCCATGGATTCAAATGGGCGCTTTCCAAAGGGTTTGAATACATTTTTGAAATGGATGCGGACTTCTCCCATAATCCGGACGATCTCGGGAAGCTTTTTGAAGCCTGCCATACTCAGGGTGCCGATGTTGCAGTTGGATCCAGGTATGTCCGGGGAGGAAAAACGGAAAATTGGCCCTGGGACCGCAATATACTTTCCTATGGCGCTTCCCTTTATGTCAGAATGATCACCTGGATGCCAGTGAGGGATGCTACTGCCGGCTTTGTCTGTTACCGGAAAAAAGTATTGGAAACCATCAGGCTGGAAGAAATCCAGTTCTGGGGATACGCATTTCAGATTGAAATGAAATTTATAGCCTGGAAACTGGGGTTCAGGGTAGTGGAAGTACCCATTACTTTTATGGACAGGCAGGAAGGAATTTCCAAGATGAACAAAGGCATCATAAAGGAAGGAGTATTTGGGGTCCTGAAGATACAATACCAGAGTCTTTTTACGGATTTCAGGACCCACATGAAAAATCAAAAACTCCCTCCTTAAAATAGTGGTAACGGATCATTCGTTATGGAATCAGGCTATAATGGGAATACCCGGTTCCCGTTCCCCTGGCGCAAAGGATGAAAAAGGCACTCATCAAAGTACATATCGCCGTGTTGCTGGCTGGCTTTACCGGGCCCCTGGGAAGGCTGATTTCACTGAACGAGGTAATACTAGTCTGGTACAGGCTGCTATTCACTTCTCTCACCCTGGTGATCATCCTGCTGGTCCGGCGTGAGTTGAAAATCCTACCTGGTCATGATCTTAAACGGTTTGCGTTTACCGGGCTGCTGTTAGCCATTCACTGGACCTTATTTTACGGAAGCATCAAATATGCCAACGTATCTGTTGGGCTGGTTTGTTTTTCCTCCACCAGCCTATTCACGGCCATACTGGAACCCCTCATACTGAAGAGAAAATTTGAACCGTCAGAAATATTGCTGAGCCTGTTGGTCCTGGCAGGTATTTTCATCATATTCCAATTCAATGCAGGATACCGTTTGGGCATTCTACTGGGAATATCGGCGGCCATATTTGCAGCCATCTTCACCATCCTGAACAAAAAGCTGGTCCAAATCCATCAGGCCAGGACAGTCAGCACATATATGCTTTGCTTCGGTTTGCTCTGGCTTACCCTGGTTATGCCTGCTTACCTGCATTTTTTCCCGGAAACCCGGCTGATACCTGATGGAAGGGATCTTATTTATCTGCTACTGCTGAGCTGGTTTTGTACCGTCCTCGCTTTTACCCTTTCAATCAATGCCTTAAAGGAAGTCTCCCCCTTCACCCTGAACCTGTCGCTGACCCTGGAACCGGTCTATGGCATTTTGCTGGCTTTTGTCCTATTCCGGGAAAACAGGGAATTGAATAGCTGGTTCTATGCGGGAATGGGTTTGATCCTGCTTTCCGTCATACTCCAGATGCGCAGGGTGCTGCAAAAAAATATTGGCTTATCTCCTTAGGCCTTTTCCTCAGGGATCAGGCGGCATTTTTTGATATAAATTTAACCAGGCTGCGACGCGCAACCGGAAGAAGGGTTTCCTCCACGGGGAAGGTCAGATTGATATCAATGCTGTACACAGCAGGATTGGGCAATTCAGTCCGGTGGCGGATCAGGTCAGCCTTTAATGCTTCATAGGTATTGGCCAGGCTATATTGATAATGGGTGACGAAATCCGTATGGATTCCACAATATTTTTCATCATGACGATGGAAAATGGTGATCCGGTACTGGTAGACCCTGGTTTCTCCTGACATACCGCTCCTGAGGAACATATATCCTTCCTTATTATGCAGGGGAATCAACCCTACCGGACTGATATTCATCCGGGTCTCTATCCAGTCATAGATCTCCGTGCCCTGTTTGATGGTTTCATTCATGGTCCGCACAGAAAACTGGATGATCTCCCACAGCTCCTGCATCAGCTGGTCATCTTCGATCATTTGCTGGTAAATAAGTTGCAGCTTTTCCATTTTCACTGTGGACAGTCTTTTAGGGAAAAACTGCTGCAAAACCTGTTTGTTCTCCCGAAATGCAATCAGGTTATTATAATGGAAGACTAGGTCAGAGAGCTGGGGATAGAGTTTGTTCTGGTTGAAGAATCCGTTAATATCCTGAAGATAGGCCAGGAGTTTATATTTCTTATGCTCAAAATCTATGGGCCCATCAACAAACCAGGTTTCACTGAGTGTTTTCATAGGTGTTTTGCCATTCAATTTACAATAATTAGAGATTTGAACAAAAAAATTCGCTGTTAGCCCCCATTTTATGGTTTCCTGACTTTTTGCTTAGGTTTGCCGGGTGATATCACAGCAGACCATACAGCAGATCATCAGCCGCATTGACATTGTGGAAATTGTCGGTTCTTTTGTAAAACTGAAAAAACGGGGAGCCAACTACCTGGGCCTTTGTCCATTTCACCATGAAAAGACTCCTTCTTTCACAGTCTCCCCCAGCAAGGAAATCTATAAATGCTTCGGATGTGGAAAAAGCGGGAATGCGATTGGGTTCCTGATGGACCATGAAAAGTATTCCTATGTAGAATCACTGCTTTGGCTGGCCCGCAAATATAATGTCGAAGTAGAACAGACTGTCAGCAGCCCGGAAATCAAACAGCAACAGCAGATTGCCGACAGCCTGTATATTGTCAATAACTTTGCGCAGAAATATTTTTCCCAGATCCTGGAGAATTCCGAAGAAGGTCGTAGTGTCGGGCTCAGTTACTTCAGGGAAAGGGGTTTCCAGGATGACACGATCTCCCGGTTCCAGCTCGGATACTGCCCGGAAGGATGGGATGGGTTCACCAAGGCTGCCCTGGATGCGGGCCATAAACTGGAATTTCTGCTGAAAACCGGATTGTCCGTAATGCGCAATGAAATGCCAGTGGATAATTACCGGGGAAGGGTCATCTTTCCGGTACATAATCATACCGGCAAGATTATCGGATTCGGAGCCCGGATCCTTAAAACAACGGATAAGACACCAAAATACATCAATACTCCTGAAAATGAGCTTTATACCAAAAGCAAGATCCTGTATGGTACGTTTTATGCCCGCCATGCCATTGACCGGTTGGATGAATGTCTGCTGGTGGAAGGATACACTGATGTGATTTCCCTCCACCAGGCCGGTATAGAAAACACCGTCGCATCCGGGGGCACCTCATTGACCGTGGACCAGCTCCGGTTGATCAAAAAATTCACAGGCAACCTGACCATCTTATACGACGGGGATGACGCGGGGGTAAAAGCTGCCCTTCGCGGACTCGACCTGGCCCTGGAGGAGGGTTTGAATGTCCGTCTAGCCCTAATCCCCGACAATGAAGACCCGGACAGCTATGTCCGAAAATTAGGTCCGGCTGCTTTTCTGGATTTTATCCACCGTAACAAAAAGGATTTTATCCTGTTCAAACTTCAGGTCTCCCTGAAAGAAAGCGGCAATGATATCCATAAAAAATCCCTGCTGGTCAATGAGATCGCCGAAACCATCGCCCGGATCAACAAGGCAGAAGATTTCACCCGGCAACAGGATTATATCAAGCAATGCAGTCAATTACTGAATATTGACGAACAGGGTATGACCAACCTGGTCAATAAATACATCCGGGAAAAACTGCAAAAGGAGGAACGGTTTTCCATCCGGGAACCAGCCCCACGGGAAGAAGAAGGTACGGATACGGAAAATTCCCCATTGGATGAAAATGCTTTCCTATTCAATACAGATCTTAAGCAGGAGGAAGGTCTTGTACGGGTGCTTCTGGAACATGGGCATAAGGACTGGGACGGAGAGAAAAAAGTAGCCCAGTATATTTTTGATTCGCCTATTGACCTCGAATTACTGCATAATGAAACAGTCATCCGAATTATCACCTGTTACAGGGAATTATTTCTTCAGGGGGAGAACCCGGATTCCAGGACATTTGTTTATCATGCTGACCAAGCTATCAGCCAGCTATCCATCCAGGTCCTGGAATTTCCATTCGAACTTAGCACCAACTGGAAAAAAAAATATGAGCTGGATGTTCCGGACAAGGAGGAGCTTTACCGGGAAGATGTACAGTCTGTCCTCAATTTTCTCATGCTGGCCAAGATAAAAAAGCTGATTGCGGAAAATCAGCAGGAATGGGACCAGGCAGGAACTCCGGAGGATCAACTAAGCTTCATTCAGATTCATTCCAAGCTTAAAGATATGGAAAGGAAGCTGACCAGCCAGCTGGGAACAGTCATATTAAAATGAAAAGCCCTACTGGTATAATTTAACCCGCAGGAAGCCCCATTTGTGCAGCCGGTACCCCAGGGAGACCCGCAATACCCCAAAACCATAGGTGATACTACGCTTGAAATTAATGCTGGAAGCCTCTTCAGCATACCTGGTCGGACAGGTGATTTCAGCGATTTCATACCCTTTCATAAAAATCTGGGCCAGCATTTCATTATCGAATATGAAATCATCATCATTTGACATAAATGCGATATTGTTCAAGACAACGGAAGAAAAAGCGCGAAAGCCAGTATGATATTCGCTCAGTTTTTCGCCCAATAGCCAATTTTGAAACAAAGTCAGTGTTCTGTTAAAAAAATACTTATACCTTGGCATTCCCCCTTTTACCGCCCCTCCGCCCAATATTCTGGATCCCAGCACCACGGAATAAATTCCACTGGCTATGATTTGGCACATGGCCCCGATCAGTTTAGGGGTATACTGATAATCCGGATGGAGCATGATGACGATATCTGCGCCCAGGTCCAATGCCTTTCTGTAACAGGTTTTCTGATTGCCTCCGTAACCCAGGTTTTTTTCATGGCGGATAATATGGCGTATCCCAAGCCGATCCCCCACCATAACCGTATTGTCCTGGCTTGCATCATCCACCAAAACCACTTCATCCACAATATCAAAAGGGATCTCGCGATAGGTCCTTTCCAGAGTCATCGCCGCGTTATAGGCAGGTAAAACCACAATAACCATTAGCCCTTTGAGCATGCTGCAATTTATGAGGATAAAAGGAAAGGCAATTATATACTTGTTGGGACAGGTATACTTTCCCGCTTCTTCGCCCCGCGTAACCGCCGCTGCTCCACGGGCTCTTTGGACCTGCCTGACCCTGCTGTTAATCCCATTTTCGGGATATTTCTGGCTGCATTAATATCCCTGTCATGGATTTCGGAACATACTGGGTCGCCATACCCGGACGGACAATTCCAGCTCATCCAGCACATGACCACATCCGGAACAGGTCTTGGAACTGGGGGAGAACCGATCTATCCGGATCAGGTTTTTACCCTGCCAGTCGCATTTATACTCCAGTTGACGGACAAATTCCCCCCATCCCGCATCGGATATTGATAAAGCAAGATGATGGTTTTTAACCATGTTCTTCACAGCAAGATTCTCCACGACCAGGGTGGTGGCTTGGTTTTCACATACCAGGTGGGTGGGAGCTGATGCAAAAAATCCAAATAATGATTACGCTGATTGGTCATACGCTCATACATGACAGCTAACCTAAGGTTAGTTTTCCTTCTCTTCCCACTTCCCTTACGGTGATGGGAGGCCCGGCGTTGTAATACATTCAACCGGTCTATTTTCTGTCTCAGCAACCGGGGAGCAGGTATTTTAAGGCCGGATGAGGTAATAGCGAAGTCTTTAAGGCCCAGATCAATGCCTAAAGTCAGATTTTCATCCACCCGGGGTTTACCAGGCAATTTCCGT
>DATLTB010000097.1:0-5944 GCA_035533815.1 Chitinophagaceae bacterium | reverse complement strand
ATTTCTATGGCGGGACCCTGGTTAAAATACCGGGGGCATTTGGATAATATTTCCAATAATATGCTTATCGGAGCAGTGAATGCCTTTAATGGCAAAACTGATTCCGTGAAAAATACCATAACCGGGCAATATGAGTCCGTGCCTGCGGTACAACGGGCCTATCAGGCAGCAGGTTTTGGATCCCTTGTCGTGGGGGATGAGAACTACGGGGAAGGTTCTTCCCGGGAGCATGCGGCCATGGAACCCCGCCATCTCGGGGTCCGGGCAATCCTGGTCAAATCCTTTGCCCGTATCCATGAAACCAACCTAAAAAAACAGGGTATGCTGGCCATAACCTTTGCCGATAAAAATGATTATGAAAAGGTATGCGAGGAGGATATGGTGGACATCACAGGGCTGGAACATTTTGCACCCGGCATCTCCCTGACTGTCGTCCTGCACCATCATGGGGGTGCTGAGGAGGAGATCATGGCCAATCATACCTATAACGAACAGCAGATTGCGTGGTTCAGGGCAGGCGGGGCCCTCAATGTGATCCGCAGCGAATCTGCTAGGTAAATGCACCCTGACAACAAAACCGGAAATTGAAAACGGTAATATATACTGAGTGGGACTAAAGGTGAAATTATCCGATTAATTTCCAAGTTAAGTGAAAAATCCCAACTGATTAACTAATTTCACAAAAATGTTAAAAGCCTATAAATATCGTATTTACCCTACCGCTGACCAGGAGGAATTAATTAATAAAACTCTTGGATGCTGCAGATATGTGTATAACACTTCTATTTATTTGCGTAAATGGCTTTGGGAGTCCAAAAGGACTATCAGCGCCTATGACCTGATGCACCAGTTGGCTGAAGCAAAAGGGGATTTCCCCTGGCTGGCAGAACCCGATAGCCAGGCTCTGAATGCAGCCATATTGAATATGGATAAAGCCTACCAGCAATTCTTTAAACATAGTAAAGGCTTTCCCAAATATAAAAAACGAAGCGGTCATCACTCTTTTCAATGCCCCTGTAATATCCGTGAGGTTAACTTCGATAAATCCACATTGACCATACCCAAGATGAAGGATATTCCTATCGTACTTTCCCGGCGTTTTGAGGGTAAAATAAAAACCATAACCATTTCCAGAACGCCTACCGGGAAATACTTCGCCTCCATTTTGGTGGATAACCATCAGGAACTGCCCCCAAAACCAAAGATTGATCCAAATCGTACTATCGGGATTGACTTGGGATTAAAGGACTTCCTGATTACTTCAGATGGGGATAAGGTAACCAATCCAAAGTATCTCCGGGAAAAGATGGATCGGTTAAAAATCCTCCAATATAGAGCCTCGCATCATCGGAAAGGAAGCGGGAAACGGAGGAAGGCCAATCTCCGGGTGGCCATCCAACATGAAAGTATAACAAACCAACGAAATGATTTTCTCCATAAACTTTCCACACAATTAGTGTGCGAAAACCAAGCCACTACATTGGTAGTGGAAAGTTTACGGATCCCCAACATGGTTAAAAACCATCATCTGTCCCAATCCATATCGGATGCGGGATGGGGTGAATTTATCCGACAATTGGAGTATAAGTCTTATTGGTATGGAAAGAATCTGATCCGGATCGGAACCTTCCAACCAAGTTCTAAGACCTGTTCAAGTTGTGGATACAAAATGGAGGATATGAATCTTTCTATCAGGGAGTGGAAATGTCCTGGATGTAAGGCGTTTCATGACCGGGACTTCAATGCGGCAAAAAATATCAGACAAATGGGATTAACAGGGGAAGGTATCTCCGAAGTGCCCGTGGAGTTGCGGTCAAGGGACTGGGCTGTGAAACGGGAAAGTATGCTTGTCCCAACAAGGATATAGTTACCTTGAAAACGATTCTCTCCCAGTCCAGACTGGCAGTCACCATTGACCGGCTGTGCCATCAGCTGATCGAGAACCACCTGCTTTTTGCCAATACCGTAATCGTGGGCCTTCAGCCCCGGGGAATCTATCTGTCCGACCGGATTCATTCCAGGCTGTCCACCTTACTGCCGGGTACCCAGATACCCTACGGGAAGCTGGATATCACTTTTTACCGGGATGATTTCAACAAAGGAGAAATCCTGCACATCCCCAACCAGACCGATATAGGATTTTCGATAGAAAATAAGACTGTTGTCCTGGTAGATGATGTATTGTATACCGGAAGGACCATCCGGTCCGCACTGGATGCCATGCTGGATTTCGGGAGGCCGGACCGGGTCGAGCTGCTGGTGTTGATTGACAGGAGGTTCAGCAGGGAACTGCCGATACAACCTGACTATACAGGTAAGAGTATTGACTCCATCATTTCCCAAAAAGTGAAGGTCTGCTGGAAAGAAAGAGATGGAAAGGATGAGGTGATCCTGATTGACTGAAATCCTTTGGGTGAAGGAGAGATTGACTTTTTTGGATTAACTTTGTCCTTTAGCATGCCGCTTTCCGTCAAACACCTACTGGGAATCAGGAATCTGACCCGACAGGATATTGAACTCATTTTCCAGACCGCAGATAATTTCAAGGAGGTACTGAAAAGGCCTATCAAGAAAGTTCCCACTCTTCGCGATACCACTATTGTCAACCTGTTTTTTGAGCATTCCACCCGCACGAGGATATCCTTTGAGCTCGCGGAAAGAAGGCTGTCCGCCGATGTGATCAATTTCACCGCAGCTGATTCTTCCGTCAAGAAGGGAGAATCCCTGATCGATACGGTCAACAATATCCTAGCCATGAAGGTGGACATGGTGGTCATTCGGCATTCTGCTGTCGGTGCTCCCCATTTTCTGTCCGGGCATATTCAGGCAGCCATTGTGAATGCCGGGGATGGCATCAATGAACATCCGACGCAGGCCCTTTTGGATGCATTTTCCATCCGCGAGCGCCTGGGCACGGTGGAAGGTAAGAAAATAGCCATAATCGGGGATATCCTGCATTCCAGGGTGGCCCTTTCGGATATTTACTGCCTCAAAAAACTGGGAGCGGAAGTCATGGTAGCCGGCCCTCCGACGCTGATCCCGAAATATATCAGTGAAGCATTCGGGATAAAAGTCAGCTATGACCTGAAGGAGGCCCTGAAATGGTGCGATGTAGCCAATGTGCTGCGGATCCAATTGGAACGACAGCAAATGCCCTTGTTTTCCTCCCTCAGGGAATACAACCAGGTATACGGAATTAGCCGTTCCCTGCTGGACAGCATTCATAAAGATATTGTGATCATGCATCCCGGGCCCATTAACCGCGGAGTGGAACTGAACTCAGATGTTGCAGATTCCCATCAGTCCATCATTCTGCAACAGGTGGAAAACGGGGTGGCCATCCGGATGTCCGTACTTTACCTGCTCTCCGGTAACCGGGAAGAAACTGCCGAATGACCCGGTGGATATCCGGGGCGCACTTAGAAACGGTAGGTTACCTGCAAATTAAGGTAGAAAAGGCCTGCTCCCGGACCGGAATCCCTTCCGGAGGGTTGGATGACGTTTTCCGGGGTGATATAGGCCGGGTCGAGTATAAAATCCAGTTTATTGATGGCAAGTACAACGGGGACTGAGCATTCCCAGGCAAGTAACCCGAACTTATTGATCTGCTGGTTTTCCTGTTGCTGGGTAATGGGTATAAACAGGACATTGATCTTTTTGAAATAGGTATTCGTAAAATGCTGGGTACCCCCGTAAAAGTATACACTGGGGTCCAACACGAGCACATCTTTTCCAAACAGGCTGCCGAACCGGATAATATGGTCCAGTCCAGCGGTAAGTCCCCAGTCAGCCTGGTCACTGAACTTGATATCACCTCCCAGATTGATATCAACCACCTGATTGAGAAAACTCAGGTTCACCCCGGTTTGTTCCTGAATGGCTGACTGCACCAGGGCAGAATTGCCGGCATACAGAAATTTAGAAATAAAGAGGTTGCCGGAGAAATGCTGACCGGATGAGGAAAATTTATACCCTCCTTCCAGTATTGTGGCGGCGTACTGGAGACTGGACTGCTGGTTATTCTCGAAAATAAAATTGGAACTGAAATACAATCCATCTTTCAGGTCCCATTCCAGGGAAGGATAAAATCCGCTGCTTCTCAGGCTATCAGTCCTGCCGAAATAATTCAAACCGGAATTATATCCCAGTCCGATTTTAACCGATCCCCTGGCTGCCGTGTCTGATGACCCAATCCCGGTCGTGTCTGCAGGGGACTGGCCAAGGGTAATTGCAGGAGCAAAACAGATGATCCAGACCGGGATAAGCAAATAATATCCTTTATTAGCCATTTGGATGGATTTAGGATGACCAGGGCCGAATTAGAAATAGGATAATGTACCCCATCCCCGGCAGGGATGAAATAATCATTCCTTTATCTGGTTGTACCGCCGTTTAATGGGTGGTTATCTTGCCCTTGGTATCTGATTTTACCGATACCCCTGCGTTGGTTGTCCGGGGGTAATGGTCCTTGGTCTCCTTTCCGGAATGGGACTGTGTTGAACTTTTATGTGCTGAAGTATTTCTGGAAGCATTAACTCCTGAATGGGACTGTGTTGAACTTTTATGTGCTGACGTCTTTCTGGAAGCATTAAATGTACTACCCGACCGGCCTGAAGTGCTTTTAGCGTGGACTGTAGATTGTGCCCGAACTTCAGTTTTTGCATTGACTTTCGCCGAATTTCTGCTTCCTGTTTTTTTAACTGCACGCATGGTCCTGGTCCGGGTATGGTGTACTGTTTTCACGGAAGCCCTGGAGGCGTTGTTGATCGAATTGTTGATTCCTGCAGCATGCACTCCTGCGGCTGCATTGGTGGTACTGCCTACACCCACGCGGATCTGGGAAAATACTGCGGATACACAGAGGGTGGTTAGGGCGGTCAACAGCCATTTGAGGTACGTTTTCATGAGTTGTCGTTTTAGTTTAAAGTTATTTCAGCACCGGATGCACTAAAATGATGCCAATTTCTGGACATTGGGGTAAATAAATTATATAATCAGTTGATTAATAAAATATAAATTGAATTACTCAAACCTATAGTTGGGGGTGGCGGGAAAGAGAGCGGACCGAAAATACGATCGCCAGCAGGATGATCAACGCACCCATCAGGAATGGAGCCCCGGGAAAATATACCCCGGCATTTTTGTTGGCAAAGGTGGCAAACAAATAAGTCATCAGCGGTGGTCCCAGAATAGCCGTCAGGCTGACCAGGCTGGTCATCGCTCCCTGGAGTTCTCCCTGTTCATTGTCCGGAACCTGGTTTGAAATAATGCCCAGCAGGGAAGGACCCGCAATCCCTCCTAGGGCATAGGGCAGCAGAAATACAAACATCATCCATCCCTTTGAAGCCAGGGAAAAAAGCAAAAAGCCCAGGGCATTGAGGGCCAATCCTGCATACAGGCATTTCTTCTGGCCGAACTTGGGTATAATCACCCGGATCAGGACCCCCTGAACCAGGGCAATCAGCAAACCGATGAAACCCAGGGAAAGTCCAACCATGGCCGTATCCCATTTAAACAGCTGCATCGTAAAAAAAGTCCAGGTGGACTGAATGGACTGGCTGGCCAGGTAGAGCAGGAAGGAGGATAAAGCCAGACCAGCAATGAGGGGGTATTTCTTTAGCTGAGCCATGGCACCTGCAGGATTGGACCGCCTGAATGAAAAAGGCCTGCGCAGTTCGGGGGAAAGAGACTCCGGCAACAGCAATAGCCCATACAGGAAATTAAGCAGGGCAAAACAGGCCGCAATCAGGAATGGGATCCGGGTGCCAAACTTACCCGCAATTCCCCCGATGACCGGCCCGATGATGAAGCCGACCCCGAATGCCACACCGATCAGTCCGAAATTCTGGGTTTTTTTTTCCGGTTCACTCACGTCTGCTATATAGGCACTTGCGGTGGTCAGACTGGCCCCGCATATTCCCGAGATCGTCCTGCCGACGAAGAG